>CAXNER010000053.1:0-6532 GCA_964201315.1 Legionellaceae bacterium | reverse complement strand
CAGTTGGAAAAATTTCCTGTAATGCGATGCGTAGATTGGGAATCCATGAGCCTGGTTTTTGACGAAGTGCTTGGAAACCTAGAATGATGGATGTATCACCAATGTGTTTGCCTTTTCTGTGTTCACTATGGTTATATGTATAGGGGATACTCAGTTGAGCGTCTACCCAATCAGCTAATCCATAGCTCAGTACAGGGTTAGCTTGTTCGCTTTCAAAACGGGGAATATGTTTTTTTTTGCTAAAGTCGTTGAAATTACTCGTTCTACTCGTAGAAAACCCATACATTTCAAAGTTAGCGTGCCCAGGAGGAATTGTTATTCCTGCTGGGGCGAGTATTGGCCCTGTAAACCAAGGTTCGGCATTAATTAAGCCGCTAAAACATGTAATAAATGTAGTAATGACTACGAAGGATATTTTTTTTAGCATACTGCTCACTTAATGAATTAAAAGCGGCTTGCGAAATTATGATACTGTGGTGTAGATTAGCCGACTTTTAGTATTAAGGAAATAGTAATGAATCCAGCCGTTTATTTACATCAGGCAAAGCAGGGGGCCGCCCGTCGAGGACACCCCTGGATTTACCCTAAGGCCATTTTACGACAAACAGGAACACTTGTGACAGGTGGGCTTGTTGATGTCTTTGGGCCCAATGGTGAGGCCTTAGGTGTGGGTGTATATAACGAACATTCACTCTATAGAATACGGGTGCTTGTGTATGCATTTGAAACCATCAGTGAATTATCGATTACAAGTATTGTGACGCACCGGTTGCGCCAAGCATTGCTTCTTCGACAAAGCATTAATTTACCCAATGAATTAACCAGCGCATATCGCTTATTTAATAGTGAGGGTGATGGTCTTTCGGGTCTTACTATCGACAGGTTTAATCATGTTTGTGTAGTAGCAAGTTCAGCGTATTGGGTAGAGGCGCATAAAGAGGCTATCAAAACAGCTATTCGTGAGGTTATGTCCTTAGAGGATATTATTTGGTTGCCCCAAGTTAAACCTTTGGCGCAGGACGGTTGGAAGCAAATTACTGACCAAGATATTTGTGGTAGCGAGCAAGTCACGGAGCAGGGCGTTTTTTACCAAGTTGACTTCTCAACCACTCAAAAAACAGGTCTGTTTCTTGATCAGCGTGAGAATCATCAACGTATCGCATCATTAGCCAAAGGAAAGCGAGTCCTTGATCTTTATACCTACACCGGTGGTTTTGCGTTGCATGCGGCAAAAGCTGGTGCGCTATCGGTTACGGCTGTGGACAGTTCGTCTCAAGCTATCGCACTGGCTAGACGTAATGCTCAACTAAATAATGTTGAATTCATTGAGTTTATCGAAGCAGATGCACGTGATTATTTAGTGAAAGCAGGTGATTATGACTTGGTTGTGCTTGATCCACCTAAATTAGTTCCATCGGTTCGACACTTGCAACAGGCTAAAAATTATTATCGATTTTTACACAGGGAAGTCTTTAAATACATGCATGCTGGATCGTTATTAATGACGTGTAATTGTTCATCGGCACTTTCAGCGCAAGAATTTACGGATTTAGTGAGTTCTCAAGCCCTAGCTGCGGGCAAAGTTGTGCGTATTTTGGGTGTGTTTGGACCAGCAAATTGCCATCCTACTTTGGCAGCCTTCCCAGAAGGGCATTATCTGACTGCCTTGTTGGTTGCTGTTGTTTGATGGAAATGGTTTATAGCGCGTTTCTGTTTTGCTTCCAGGTATCTGGATGTTAAACGAGTTTAAATTGACTAAATACTAATTATCGGATTTGATGATACTCATTTCTTAAATGGAGAAAGCAATGTTGCTGAATAGGGAAAAATCTGGTTTTGTGTTGGTTGATGTACAGGAAAAATTGACCTCTCATGTTTTAAATTCAGAGGCGCTTGTGACGCGATGCCAATGGTTAATCCGTTTAGCAAACGAGCTTCATGTCCCCTTGGTTGTTAGTGAGCAGTATTCACAAGGTTTGGGGAAAACTGTAGAACCTTTATCAGCGCTCACGCTTGACGCGCGTTGTATTGATAAGGTTGATTTTTCTTGTTATCGAGAACCATCGTTCGTTAACCATTGGGAAACGCTCGATAGAAGGCAGGTCGTTATTGCAGGTATTGAAACCCATGTTTGCGTGCTGCAAACAGCCATGGATATGAAGCTATCAGGTATAGATGTTTTTGTGGTAGTAGATGCTGTTAGTAGCCGACATGAGATTGACCACAAATATGGGTTAAAGCGCATGAAGCAAGCTGGCATTCAATTAATTACAGCAGAGATGGTATTTTTTGAATGGGTAGGTCGTGCAGGCTCTAAGGAATTTAAGGCTTTAAGCCAGTCGTATTTACGTTAAAAAATAAAAGCTATGGGGAGTGAGCATGGAGTTCAACAATCAAGTTGCGGTGGTTACCGGTGGTGCTTCTGGCATGGGTAAAGCGTGTGTTTATGCATTGGCCGAACGTGGTGTGCGGGTTGTTGTTTGGGACAGGGACATTGGTAATCTTGGAGAGTCTGCTGTTGCTTGTGATGTAAGTTCAGCCGCGGAGGTTTTGCATGCGTTGGAAGAGACAATTGCTCGGGAAGGTGTGCCTCGAATATGCGTGAATTGTGCGGGCATTGCACCTTCAGAGCGCATGGTTGGTAGAGATGGTGCAATGTCACTGGAGGCATTTAAAAAAGTCATTGATATTAATTTGGTAGGTACATTCAATGTTATGCGAGTTGTTGCTGATGCAATGGCGCGGTTAGAGGTGCTAGGGGATTCGAATGAGCGTGGCGTCATCATTAATACATCATCAATCGCGGCCTATGAGGGGCAAATTGGACAGATGGCTTATAGTGCTTCTAAAGGTGGCGTGGTATCAATGACCCTGCCTGCTGCACGAGAGCTCGCACAACACGGTATACGTGTTAATGCAATTGCTCCAGGGTTAATTGCGACACCTATGTTATTAACGATGCCGCAAGCTGTTCAAGATGGATTGTCGGCATCAGTGCCTTTTCCTAAGCGTTTTGGTAAGCCAGAAGAATTTGCATCGCTTGTCATGCATATTGTTGAAAATTGTATGATCAACGGCGAGGTGATCCGTTTGGATGGGGCGCTACGGATGCAGCCTAAGTAAATTAGGCTGCTTCAGTTTGCTTGGTTGATTTTGTGTATTCAGTTAATTTAGCCGCAATATTGTCGCTGTGTATTTGATATCTACCCGATGATAATTCTTCTTTGATAAATTCAATTTTTGTTTGATTTGTTTCTGGTGTACTGAATATAAGTGCCTTTAATTCTTCTAGCTGTTTAGCAGTATTTTGTAAATTCAGGCTCTCTATGAAGGGGGTATGTTGTTCAAGGGCATTATTTTCAGCAGAATCTTGTTGGGAAATTGTATCATTTATACTGATTTTTGCCGATTGTTTAATTGTATTGCTCATCATATCATCCTCGATTGAACTCATCATGTTATCGGCTTATCCTGAAAAAACTTTAGTATAAATTCAATTTATTACTTGGTAGCGAGGTCTATGCACGGTTTTGAGTAGATGCTGCAGTAATTTATGTTTAGGTTATTAGGTATTGGTTGAGAAGCGTTTGTAATTTTTCTAGGTTGAAGGGCTTGCATAACATGGCATTCATGCCAAAGTCTAAGCACGTTTGTTTTGCTTCAGCAGGATCTAGAGCGGTTAATCCAATGATTGGAATGGGTTTTTTAGTAGTAGCCATCTCCCACTGGCGAATAGCGTGCGTTAGTTCATAGCCAGAAATACCAGGAAGTCCAATGTCTGTGATGATAAGATCAAATGTATTCGTTTTAGCTAGCTCTAAAGCAGTTTCTCCGTCTAAAGCCGATCTAAATTTTAAGCCTGCATGCTTGATGATGGTTTCAATAAGATGCAAGGCAATTGTGTTGTCTTCAACCAATAATACATTGGGTGTAGCTGCAAAAAACAAAATTGCTCCTATAATTTTCGGTTGATCAGTTAGAGCGTTTAAAACCATGGTTACTTATTATACATTATTGGTTCGTAATGTACATTGTTGCAGTTATATTTCGATTAACACGAATTTGTATTTAAAAAAAACACACCCTGGTGATATTATGGCTATTTATTGTAGATGGAAGTCCATTGAGGTATGCATAACACCATGAATATGATTCAAAAATTGATAAAAATTGTAGTTGCGGCTGTGTTTATTGGATTTGCCCATCACGCCATTGCGTCTGTAGAAAGCCATAAAAAAATAATTACCGATGTAGACTATCAAAAAAAAATACTTTTTTATGTCAATGAATATCGATCAAAGCAACATTTACCGCCACTTAAAATGAGTTATAAAATTTCAATGGAAGCCACTAAACACAGTCGGGATATGAGTAACAAGGCAATCCCGTTTGGTCATGCGGGTTTTAGTGGGCGCATAAAAAGGCTGTACCATGCCTATAAAAACTGTCAAGGTGGGGCTGAAAATGTGGCCTATTATAAATTGGATGCAAAGAAATTGGTGGCGGCATGGATAGCAAGTCCTGGGCATCGACGTAACATTCGAGGAAATTACAATTTAACGGGTATAGGTATCGCGCGCACCAAGAAAAATGGGTGGGCTAATTACACACAAATTTTTCTCCGATGTGACAGCAAACATACTCGGTAAACTACAGTCGAAACAGACGGCTTTATGCCGTCCATACTATCTCTAATTTTTTAAAAAAAGCCGTACCGCAGAGGATTTATCGGTGTATCCCGCCCGATGTTGTAAATCCTCTATACTTTCGTAGAAATTAAATGTCCACTGATTATCTTTATAGCTCGTTGTTTTCAAACCGGAGGTGAGGCCCGCATCTCGTTCTAAAAACCCCTTTTTAGGCTCTGTATTTGCTATGTTTACTATATGTTTTATGATGATGTTCATCCCAGTGCAGACATGCATGTACAATTAGCAGAGCATGCTTATAGTGAACTTAATTTAAAATATAAGTTCACAGAACCGACAGTAGAAAGTGTATATGAAGATGAAGTTAACATTAGTGAAGATAGGTTGTTGGCATCGTATAGAAAAATGTATGGGGACACATTGAAAAAAGATCAAAATGGATTTTTTGGATTTTTTAGACGGTCAAATATATTACACCGTAGTGCTTCACTGGATGCCATCATAGATCATGCTCTTTATAACGGAGGTGGGCGCTCGCTTAGTGTTATGAAGGAGTTAAGGTGGTTTGATGAAAAAAACAATTTAAACCTAAATATTCCAGTGTTAAAGAGGGCATATGAAGGTGTTGTCGCTCGCCATGAGGAGGATGTAAGTACAACGCATTGTTATTAGTTAAAATTCTGGGTGGTCTTTTTGTATCTAGGTTTTATTGGCATTTTGGAATAAATTTCTAAAGTGTCAATAGTCCTCGATGAGATTAAAGTCAGGTTTAATATTTTCTTAACAATAGGTGACTATAATTAGTGCATTAAGGGCGTTATAGGGTCTAATTTTCATGAAACCAACCAAAATTTCACACCTGGTTTTGATGGGCGATAGTCTTTCTGATAGAGGAACGATGTACCATCGTTATTTATTTGATCTTATTCCCATGAAGAGGTTGAGCGGTTTAAAGGGAAAATCACCTATTGGACGATTTACGAATGGTTATACGTGGAGTGACGACATTTTTGCAATGTTTGCCAACCAGTTTGGTATTAATCAGTTGGAAAAGAAAAAAGATGCTGCTAATACCCCTTCAGCGCTTGTAGATGCATTAGTAGACTCATTACCAAAAGATAAAAAGCCTGGGCAAAGACAGTCGTTTTCCCCTGATGGTACAGATATTTCCGATGGGTTGCTTGATGGCGATCTTAAAATTAAAGGCTTTATTGAGCAAAGTTATACGCTAGATAATAACTTAAAATTTAACTATGAAGGGCAAAATCTTGCTAGGAGTTATGCTGAGGGTGGATTAACTGCCTATGCTTATGCTTGGAAATTAAGCAATAGCATCAGTAGGTTTTTTAGCCGTCTTATTTTATCTACATTAAGTGAGATGCGTAAAAAATTATTATTAGATGATAAAATGCTAGGCATTACACCTGAATCTAAAGCTGAAACATTGGTTGTTGAGTGGTCTGGTGCCAATGATTTAATCACTGTTAATGCAAAACCAAGCTCTAAAGAAGTAGATAAAGCCATTGAGGCTCGCATAAAAAATGTTAAAGAGTTAATGAAAAATGGGTATAAACATTTCGTGTTGTTTAATTTGCCAGATCTTGGTCTTACACCACGTTTTCAAAAGAAGGGTGGAAAAGAACAAGCGAATGCAACGAGATGTTCTAAAGAATTTAATAAAAAACTGTTGGACGCTTGTGCTGCATTGTATTTGGAAAATGATAAATGCTCTGTTGAAGTGTTTGATGTGGAAACCACCTTTACAGAAATATATGATAATCCGACTAAATATCAGTTTGATCCTGATAAGCTCAAAATACCCTTTAATACTTCCAAAGATTTTGAAATAACAAAGGCGGATACTTCACCAGCGCCTGGTTATA
>CAXNER010000052.1:0-6541 GCA_964201315.1 Legionellaceae bacterium | reverse complement strand
CATTCCAAATGCGCGACTTTTTACCTGGTGTGGCAAAGGGAAAACAAAACGAGGCCGACGCTTTATTAACGGCATCATCTGGCAATAAACAAGCCTTGCTCAGAACCTCTGGTGTATTCACCGATTATTCCGGCCGAACCTTCAATTGTACGGCTTATGAGTATGCGTATTGGGCCAAAGATACTCACATGTGCCGCATGCTAGAGCGTCACATGGATGATGAAACGAAGGCGTATATGTTGGCACGCATCGATGAAATAGAGCGCATCGATGAAGCAACCGGTCAACCCATCGGTTTGGTTTACAGCCAAGCAGGCCAAGAGCATCGCAGCGCACACTTTGGTTTCACACCCCTCAAAGAAGCCTATCAGCGCTACCTTGCTGGCTATGATGCGTGGTCTGCCGCGCAAAATTGGGCTGCGATGAAGGCCGCTTGGATGGAAGTAGGCATTGCGCAGCGTGATATGCCGGTTCATGTGGTGAATGAATATTGCCACCCGGGGCGGTCGTTTTATCCCCTACCCGCGTTTAATGAGGCGGACTTGCCTAGAAACGTAAGATTTTATAATTATACGACTGACGCGATGCAACATTTGTTTCCATTGGTAATTTCGGGTTCTTCGGGCCTCGGACTAGATTGTGCATTATTTCGCGCGCAGGGGCGGGTGGCGGGGGCGGGCGGGGGTGGGGGTGCGGGCTGGAGGGGGCGTTGCACCGGGGCTGATTTGGCGGCCGTTAGCCACCTAGATGAAATGAGAACTGTCGACCTCACGCGTTCGCGGGAGAACCTTCTGCCGACAGATCTAGAACCAAGTCATAGTATGCACGTTTAATAGACTGCTGAAGTAGTCCGGCGGCGTAAGCGGCCGGGCCAATGTCCCAACAAACCTCTAAAAACCATTCTAATAGTTCATGATACTGCCAACTTTGTGACGTCCTCACCCACCAGAGGGCCCAGCGGTGCAAGTAACTTCTGATTCGGCGGGCAGACAGCCCATCAATAACCATCCGCTTAACTTGCTCGCGTGCTTTCCGCAGCGTCCTTGGGTGTGGGACGATACGATCCAGCGCAGGCGTATGGTTATTCGTTGCAATGTCTGCCCCCCCCCCGCTCAATAAGGGCATATATTGCGCAATGCTAACCTGAATAACCTCTCGATCAACTGCCTGCTCTACCCTGGTGTTATCCGGGGTTTGCGTTCCCGGATAGTGTATACCTAAAAAATGAAAGCCCAGCTCGATACGACCTATACGCGTTTTTTTACGCGATAAACGAAGACTGCGTTCTTTTAATACGGCCATCATGCGTTGTTTGCAACGCTGAAGTTGTCGTTTGGTGCGACATAAAATAAGAAGATCATCTTGATAACGTAGATAGGTCACATCCATTGAATTAAATGCATCATCCATGGGCTTTAAATAAATGCCACTGAAAAATTGCGATAATGGCCCACGTAGTGCAATTCCGTGATCTGGATTTTTGTATCCACGAGGTGTTTCAATCGGATTGATGATGATCTGCTCAAGCATGGACTGAACTTTTTCGTCGTTATAATGCTGCTTAATATCCTGAACCAACTGATGATGCGGGATTGATTTGTAAAACGATTTGATATCCGCGCGGATTAGATATTTTGGGTTTTGCTCCAGGAGCACCTGCCGAATTCGCTGCGTGGCAAGCCTCACCCCACTCGGACCATGGAGATGATAGCAATTGGGGTTCATCACATAGGGGAAGGTAGATTTTAATTGTTTGAGCAAAATATTCTGAAAAATTCGATCAGACAAATGCAGTTGATCAACCATCTCATCTGTAAAATAATGGCGCTTGAGATGGCGCGGTGTATAGCTGCCATCCACCATGGATTCAACACCCTGCACCAGCCAGCTATCCATTTCCCGCGCCATGAAATGAACATCATGATTGGGGTTGGCATGGCGTTTTTGTTTGTGGATTTTCGCGAAAAGCTTACGGCCTGCGTCTAGCATTTCTGTGATATTCCATCGTTTCATGTTGTTTTTATTCTTAGTGATGGGAGGTCAGTGAGCGACGTTGCCAAGGCTAATAAAACGAGTATCTTAAGGTTCTAAAAAACTATACGGTACAAGGACTTGCCAGCAATGACACCAGAAATTATATCAGTTTTAACCGCATTTGCACCCGTTTTTACGCGTCCTACCTGGAAAAACATAAACATGCTTATGATTGGCGCCATTCTTTGTCGTGGGGCAAGACGTATCACGAGTATTTTACGTGTTATGGGCTTAAGCGAGGTTAAAAATTTCTCAAAATATCATCGTGTGTTAAGTCGCACACAGTGGAACAGTTTGGCTGCCAGCAAGATTTTATTCGGGCTCTTAATCAAGCTGTTGCCGGAAGCCTGGCCTAAGATTGTTGCTGTTGATGAAACACTGGAGCGCCGCCGCGGCAAGAAAATCAAGGCCAAGGGGGCATATCGGGATGCTGTCGCATCTAGTCAATCACGCGTGGTCATTTGCTTTGGTTTGAAATGGGAATGCATGACCTTGATAGTGCTACTCCCTTGGTGTAAAAGACCATGGGCACTGCCATTTATGGTCATCCTCTCGCCTTCCAAAAAGTCGGATGAGGCGGCTGGAAAACGCCACAAGACATCGATAGACTGGACCATACAAATGGTGCGTTGTGTAAGCCGATGGTTAAACCGTGCCTCCTGGATTTTGGTTGGAGATGGTGCCTATGCCTGCATGGCGTTGGCCAAAATCTGTGTAAAAAGTGGCGCAATACTCATATCAAGATTACGGCTGGATGCGCAATTATATGAATTCCCCAACATCAAACCGGTGAGAAAACGCGGAAGGAATCAAGTTAAAGGCCTGCGTATCCAGCTCAAGGAGTTACTGGCAGATCCAAGCCAAACATGGCAAACGCTTACAGTAAAGTGGTATGGTGGTGAACAAAGAACCATTGAGTGCTTAACCTTTGAATGCCTGTGGTATCATGCTGGCGAACTACCTTTAACGCTGCGAATTGTGCTGGTTAAAACACCAGGTGGTAAAAATGAGGCCGAGACATTTTTTAGTACGGTCGTTACAAACTCGCCAACGCAAATTATCGAGTGGTTTGTTTTGCGCTGGAATATAGAGGTCACATTCGCGGAGACCCGCGCCCATTTAGGTATAGAGACTCAGCGACAATGGTCAGATAATGCTATTGCAAGAACAACGCCGATGCTTATGGTGCTGCTCTCAATATTGGTACTGGTTGCCGTTAAAATGAATAAAACTAAAAAATTATTAGTGCAAGAAGCAACGTCATGGTATGACAAAAAGGGCGAGCTAACTTTAGCTGATATAATCATGATCATAAGAAAATCAATATGGGTGAAAATGTATTTTTCAATGTCTAAAAATCACGAAAATAATACGGACTCTTTAAAAATAACCGAAAAAAATGCTAACTTATTGATTTATCAGCTGGCCTTGGCCGCATAATTGGCTAAAGTCGAGTTACTATATCTAAATTAAAACAAATCAGATTCCCCCATCTACCGGTGAGAGAGAAGAGCTGTTCCTATATAAAAATTACATCCTATATCTAAATTAATACAAATCAGATCCCCCCATCTACCGATGAGAGAGAGAAGCTGTTCCTATATAAAAATTACAACCTATATCTAAATTGATACAAATCAGATCCCCTCTCCCACTTGTGGGAGAGGGTTAGGGTGAGGGTGCAACTGTTTAGCACGATCTTATTGCTCCCCACTTAACTCCCTATATATTCCCATGTGCAATCAAGGCTGTTTGTAGTTATACTTTTGAGTTCGCTTTACCTCAAGTTTTAGCATGCCCAAATACACCCAATACAAGACCTTAGCTTTTTTCTTTATCGCCCCGCAATTAGTGGTTACCCTCCTGTTTTTTATTTGGCCCTCCTGCAGTGCATTAGTGCAATCATTGTTTTACAGTGATGCCTTTGGTTTGCATCGGCGCTTTGCGGGGCTTGGTAATTTTATTGATTTATTTTATAGCTCGGATTATGGCACAGCCGTGTTGGCTACCGTTACCATTGCGCTGTCTGTCACGATTCTAACCATGAGCACGGGGCTTGCTTTGGCTATATTGGTAAACGGTCGCGGCCGGAGCCAGCACGTTTATAAGTCATTGCTGTTATGGCCTTATGCCGTAGCCCCTGCCGTTGCAGCTATTTTATGGCGTTTTTTATGCCATCCAACGCTTGGCTGGATAACGTCGGCATTGCAATGGGCCGGGGTTGATTTTAATTATCTGGTACACGCCAAACAAGCGCTGATGGTTGTTATTATTACAGCGAGCTGGCAACAATTTAGTTATAATTTTTTATTTTATATAGCCGCGCTTAAAATGATTCCAAGCTCACTTATTGATGCCGCCATTCTTGATGGGGCCTCTGTTTGGCATAGGTTTTGGCACATTGTTTTTCCTTTGCTGTCGCCTACGACCTTTTTTTTATTAATTATGAATCTTATATACTCTTTCTTCGATACATTTGGCATTATACAGGTGATGACGAATGGGGGGCCGGGATACAGCACTACCACATTGGTTTATAAAGTGTATAAAGATGGTTTTGTTGGCATGGATCCAGGAAGTTCATCAGCCCAGTCTGTGCTACTAATGTTAATTGTTATTGGCTTAACAATGTTGCAATTTCGCTATCTAGAAAAAAAGGTTCACTACGAATGAAGGCTTTATCCTCTTCAAATGCCCTGCTGGTTATCGAATCTTTGCGGTGTCGAGTGTGGGGCCAATATTGGGTCGTACATGCTAAGTCGTCACATAAATTAGTACAGGAATTCCTGTGCGCATAATCTCTCATGTTTTGCTGTGTATGTTCGTAGCGTTCATGTTTCTTCCGCTTTACCTTGCCCTGGTGGCAGCAAGCCACAGTGGTACTGAAATGATGCAGGCACCACTTCCGTTTTTGCCTGGGAAAATGTTGTTTACTAATTTTAAAGCGGTGCTGACAGAAGGGCTGGTAGTAACTGGGGGGGAGCCAATTTTACGCATTCTTTTAAATAGTTTGTTGATGGCGATAATGATTGCCGCGGGAAAAGTGTTGTTGGCGTTGCTTTCTGCTTTCGCGCTGGTATATTTTGCTTTTCCACTGAAAAAGATTTGTTTTGTACTTATTTTTTCAACCATGATGTTGCCTGTTGAAGTCCGTATTGTGCCTACGTTTCAAGTCATTGCTTCTTTTGGATGGTTAAACTCCTTTGCTGGATTAACCTTGCCACTCATGGCTTCGGCCACGGCGACGTTTCTCTTTCGACAGTTTTTTAAAACAGTCCCCAAAGAGCTTGTTGATGCTGCAAAATTGGACGGTGCCGGCCCTTTTCGGTTTTTTATAGATATTCTTTTACCCTTGTCTAAACCGCAAATCGCAGCATTGTTTATCGTTATGTTTATTTATGGTTGGAACCAATACCTTTGGCCCTTGGTCATGACGACAGATACAAATATGGCCACGATTGTAATGGGTATTCGTTATTTGGCAGGCGTTGCCGATCAAATACCACAGTGGAATTACATCATGACCGTCGCCTTATTGGCGTTGATACCACCAAGCCTTGTGGTCATTACGCTACAGCGCTGGTTTGAAAAGGGGTTACAGCAATAATGGCTACGGTAACGATAAGCGCTGTTAGTAAATTTTATGGCAATCAGTGCATATTACATGATGTTACTTTGAACGTTGAAGAAGGTGAGTTTGTTGCCGTGGTTGGACCATCTGGTTGTGGTAAATCTACTTTGTTAAGGTTGGTCGCAGGACTTGATGTGATGACCGAGGGTACTATTCTTATCAATAATAAATGCATTAACAAAATGCCAGCCGCCTCTCGAGACATGGCGATGGTGTTTCAAAATTATGCGCTTTATCCGCACATGACCGTTTATGACAATATGGCCTATGGTTTGAAAATGCGTGGGATGAAAAAAAAACTGATTCGTCAACGCGTTGAAGAAGTAGCACACTTGTTGCAGTTGAGTGATAACTTAAATAGAAAACCAAACTTACTATCAGGTGGACAACGTCAACGGGTTGCTATGGGCCGCGCCATTGTTCGCGCGCCAGCTATTTTTTTATTTGATGAGCCCTTGTCTAATCTTGATGCAAAATTACGTACGCAAATGCGTTATGAAATAAAAAAACTGCATCAACAGTTGAAAACCACCTGTCTTTACGTCACACATGATCAAACAGAAGCAATGACCATGGCTGATAGAATAGTTATTTTGAATAAAGGCCGTGTAGAGCAGCTGGGTACTCCACACGAATTATATCACTGCCCGGCCACCATGTTTGTTGCGAGTTTTATCGGGCATTATCCAATGAATTTTTTGCAAGCAACAATAGATTTAAAACAATTGGTCGTCACGACGGATATTGGACTGGTATTGCCAATGCCTGCATTAACTAAGCAGATGGCTTGTGGCGATTCTGTGGTGGTTGGTATC
The DNA here is from genome assembly GCA_964201315.1 of Legionellaceae bacterium. Taxonomy (GTDB): domain Bacteria; phylum Pseudomonadota; class Gammaproteobacteria; order Legionellales; family Legionellaceae; genus CAXNER01. The sequence continues at coordinate 61 of CAXNER010000052.1, read as the reverse complement.
CGACCCGAGCATCTTTATTTAGCGCCTAAGCCAACAAAAAGCACTATGCCAGTGACTATTG
>CAXNER010000051.1:0-6547 GCA_964201315.1 Legionellaceae bacterium | reverse complement strand
TATTTATTTTGCGCTAACAGGGATCTTTTGTGACGGCTCATACCCTCCTATTTAACGCGATTTTCTCTGTGTCTTGATGAATATGCTCTCAAAAGTTGGAATTGATTGTGTCAAGCTGCTCGCTGAGATCCGCTGCCTTTCATTACGCTTGCTACGCTTGCTGTATACCATTAAAAAACAATAAGGAAAGCCCTTACAAGAAAACGCAACCCAAGCTACATTTCTAGCGGCATGGAGAGGCCGTCAACTACTGTTTTAATGAGACCTGGGCCCTGATAAATCAATCCTGTGTAAATTTGCAACAATGATGCGCCTGCGTTAAGCCGTTCATTTGCAGTCTCTGGGGAGTCAATGCCACCCACGCCAATCAAAGTGACATCATCCCCTACTGCTTGCTTTAATACATTTAAACAATGAAGCGAACGTTCTACTAGGGGCTGACCACTTAAACCACCAATCTCATCTCCAAATGGCAAATCTTTCACATCATCACGAGCACAGGTGGTGTTGGTGGCGATGATGCCATCAATGCCTTGGGACACGACAATGTCCGCTATTTTTTTTAATGTTTCATCTGTTTCATCTGGTGATATTTTTACAACCAAGGGCACATAACGTTGATGCAAATCGGTTAATTCTAATTGCTCTTCGCGTAACGCATTGATAAGGTTTTTAAAATAATCACCCTGCTGCAATTGACGCAAATCAGGTGTGTTTGGTGAGGAAATATTGATCGTTACATAAGACGCATGAGAATGTACTTTACGTAGACAATACAAATAATCATCCACCGCCGCAGAGAGTGCCGTATCTTTGTTTTTACCAATATTAATCCCTAAAATTCCACCATAATTCGCTTTTTGAACATTGGCTACCAATGCATCAACACCTAAATTATTAAACCCCATACGGTTAATGATGGCTTTTGCACGTGGTAACCGAAACAACCGTGGCTTAGCGTTGCCCTCTTGTGGACGTGGAGTGGTTGTTCCCAGCTCAATATGTGAAAAACCAAGTTTAGCGAGCGCATTAATATGCTCTCCATTTTTATCCATTCCCGCCGCAAGGCCCACCGGATGGGCAAACTCAATGCCCATCGCATTAACCATATTATTGTTAGGTTTAGCAAAACAGAATGAGGGCAAATAATGCAACGCCGACAGCGCCAGGTGGTGGGCAATTTCTGCATCGAGACGAAATAAAATAGGGCGAACTTGCTGATACATTAAAAACCTCGGATGTTATTCATCAGTGAACTGAAGCCATTGTAATTTCCACAGCTCATAAAGAAACTGTTGATTTTCAACCTGTGTTAAAAATGGTTGCAAGGCAGCCGCATCCACTAGACGATGATTCGCAATATGTTCCATTAAACGAGGTGACACACCATCCGTCTCCCACTCACAGCCATTAATAAATAACTGCACGTATTTTTCATCACCCTTTTGTTGATAAGCAATACGAAAGGTAGGATCACGCAAAAGACTTGGACTATTTTGTAATGCATGTATAAATGCGGGTAGATCACCCCATTCATCTTGCTCTAAAGGAAGCGGCATGTGTTGTTCTGCTTGTTGATCGGGCTGTGTTGCAAAACAACCAAACCAAGTACTAAATAAATCATCATCCGCCAACACCTGTTGCATTAATTGTTTTGCGTTCTGAAACGCCGCTCTTGGTATGGCTGATGTCGCTTTAATGTCTGCCCAGTTAGGATCTTTATAAAGAGACGTAAATTTATACCGTTCAGACATATAATCGCCCAAACTGTCCCACAACTCCTGGCCTTGATAACTTCGGTAACCAAAGGAATAGGTCATGCAATCATCATCTAACGACACCCCGTGGTGGCCCACGTGGGGAGGAAGGTACAACATATCTCCCGGTAAAAGAATATGTTCTTCATCCACCTCAAATTGTGCCATGATGCGTAACTCAACATCGTTAAGATAATTTTCTTCATTGCAATGCTTCGTCGTTAATGACCATTTTCGTAGCCCTTTGGCCTGAAATAAAAAAACATCATAATTATCATAATGGGGCCCTACGCTCCCCTCTTTTACAGCATAACTTATCATCACATCATCAATGCGCCACTGGGGTATAAAATCAAAATGATCGAGCAAGCTAGCAACCTCAGGAACTAGTTTTTCAACTCCCTGTACTAGCAATGTCCAATGGGTTTTCGGCAGCGTTGCAAAATCAGTTTCTAGAAAAGGTCCTCACTTTAATTGCCAATGAGGCGCTTTACCGACTGTTTCAAATACCATCCTGCTTTCAACATCCTCCTCCAATGCCAGCCCCGCTAATTCATCAGCACTGAGAGGATTAATAAAATTAGGCAATGCTTGACGAATCACCAATGGTTTTTTTTGCCATTAATCGCTTAAAAAAGTGTTTACATCAATCGAGTTAAAATGAATCATAGATTAATCAACTCACCTGACATCGTTGAGCCCACACACGCAACATAGCGTTACCCTGAGGCTGAATATGGTAGGCGACATTGCGCACCTCAACACCATAATCATCTTGCTGCAATCCTAAAAGCACTGGACCTAAAAAAGGAGACAATTGGCCGTGGCGATCTATCAATGGGAAAATTCTTACTTCCTTAGCAACGCGTGCTAGTTCACGAATAGCTTGTAAATGGAAATCAACATCTTGATCATCTAAATCTGCAAATAAATAATGCGCACTTAAAGCAAAATCAAATTCAAAATCCTTAAACGGTAAATTGTGACCAACGGCGGGCACGTAGCGCGTCTCTGCTTTACCTTTTTCATAATCTCTAAAAAACTCAACCATGCCTTGGCGACGATTGGCAATTAAGGCCTCGAGACTGCCATCGTGACTAAAATCAAATTTATCCTGATGCCTCATCACCTGCTCCACCATGTCTTCAAAAATCAAGGAGACTTTAATGGAAAGGGTTGATTTATCCAGCACAAATAAAGGGTCACAACTTATCACGGGCGTTAAGCCCTCTCGACTAGCGTCATGCAACTCTGCATTAACAGCACTAGCCCCACAACCATATTCCAATAAGCGCGTGGTGAGATCCTCCTCCGATAAATCAAACATGTCACGGTATTCATCAACATGGTGGCCCCACAATACCAGTTTACGCATTACATCATTCTCCCCATTCTCGTCTTCACAACGTCTGTCATGACGGGTATAGTCTAGCGTATTTGGTAAAGGAACAGGAAGTCATCTATGCACAACGGCCTGCAACATCAATTGGGTGAAACACACGACCTTTTACGCGATAGCGTTTATCAGTTTGCTCGCCGCGAAATAGCTCCTATTGCTGCAGAAATCGATATTGATAACACCTTTCCGCATCCCCTCTGGAAAAAGCTTGGCGAGATGGGATTATTAGGTATTACAGTTAGCGAAGAATATGGCGGCGCCAACATGGGGTATTTAGCCCATGTCATCGCTATGGAAGAAATTTCACGTGCATCGGCCTCTGTGGGGTTAAGCTTTGGCGCACATTCAAATTTGTGTGTTAATCAGATTTTTTTAAACGGAAATTCTCAACAAAAGCGTTACTACTTACCAAAATTAATTAGTGGGGAACACGTTGGTGCATTAGCAATGAGTGAGTCAAACTCAGGTTCCGATGTTGTCAGCATGCAGTTAAACGCACGACAACAAGGGGATCATTTCATCCTTAACGGTACCAAAATGTGGATCACCAATGGTCCTGAGGCCAACGTGTTGGTTGTTTATGCAAAAACCAATAAAGCGGCTGGCAGTAAAGGGATTAGTGCGTTCATCATTGAAAAAGGCTTTTGTGGGTTTCGAACCGCTCAAAAATTAGACAAACTTGGAATGCGCGGTTCAAACACCTGCGAACTGGTGTTTGAAGACTGTAAAGTTCCCTTAGAAAACGTATTGGGAGACATCAACCAAGGCGTAAAGGTACTTATGAGCGGCCTTGATTATGAGCGCACAGTACTCGCCGCAGGTCCAGTCGGCATCATGCAAGCTTGTTTAGATGTTGTTATCCCCTACGTGCATGATCGCAAACAATTTAATCAAGCCATTGGTGAGTTTCAATTTATTCAAGGCAAATTGGCTGATATGTACACAGAGATAAACGCATCAAGATCATATCTCTATGCTGTTGCAAGAGCCTGTGACAACGGCGTAATCAGCCGTAAAGATGCCGCGAGCGTTATTTTATACACCGCTGAAAAAGCCACTCAAATGGCGCTACAGGCTATTCAAACCTTAGGCGGGAATGGGTATATTAACGAATACCCAACTGGACGGCTTCTACGCGACGCAAAATTATATGAAATTGGCGCAGGAACATCTGAAATACGACGGATGCTAATAGGACGTGAACTCTTTAATGAAACGGTTAATGCTTAAGGGAAACCCACATGAATCAAGATGATATTGTTATCGTTGCTGCAAAAAGAACGCCGCAAGGCGCTATGTTAGGTAATTTATCCTCTCTTTCTGCACCCCAATTAGGCGCCGTGGCCCATCGTGGGGCCCTAGAGCAAGCCGGCATCTCACCCAGCGATTTAAGTGAAGTTATCAGTGGATGTGTCTTGCAAGCAGGCATTGGGCAAGCACCCGCTAGGCAAGCCGCAATACTTGCTAATATTCCTGACTCAATCGGTGCCACTACGATAAACAAAATGTGTGGCTCTGGAATGAAAGCGGTCATGCTCGCTCATGATTTAATAAAAGCAGGATCTGCCGATATTGTCCTTGCAAGCGGGATGGAGAGCATGAGCAATGCCCCCTATCTGTTGAGCAAAGCGCGACAAGGTTACCGATTGGGCCATGGCGAACTTAAAGATCACATGTTTCTTGATGGTCTTGAGGATGCCTATGATCGAGGTAAATTAATGGGTTGCTTTGCTGATGCCACAGCGACACACTATAAATTTACTCGCGAACAACAAGACGCTTTTGCTATACGCTCAACGACTCGCGCCTTGCAAGCACAAAAAGACGGTTTTTTTGACGCAGAAATTGTGCCCGTATCAATCGCTGGGCGCAAAGGAGACCTAACGTCCATTGCCCTCGATGAAGGTCCAGATGCTGCAAAAATACCTAAGATCTCGCAACTACGACCCGCCTTCCGAGCCGATGGTACAGTAACTGCCGCCAACTCAAGTTCTATCTCAGATGGTGCCGCGAGCCTAATTTTGATGACAGCATCAAATGCAAAACAACGCGGACTTAAACCACTCGCTAAAATCGTTGCCCATGCAACTCACGCCCAGGCCCCAGAGTGGTTCACTACCGCCCCGGTAAAAGCAATTCAACACGTTTTGACAAAAGCAGGCTGGCAACCCAATGATGTTGACCTTTACGAAATTAATGAAGCATTTGCGGTCGTCACAATGGCTGCTATCGCCGATCTCGAGTTAGACATCGATAAGGTGAACATTCACGGCGGTGCGTGTGCCCTAGGACACCCCATCGGTGCGTCTGGCGCTCGCATTATAGTAACGTTGATTCATGCACTTATACGTTTACAAAAAAGTCGAGGCATAGCAGCAGCATGTATCGGTGGTGGCGAAGCCACTGCCATTGCGATCGAAGTGCTTTATGCTTAGACAAACCATCCTCTATCTGCTGCTAAGTGTTTTTATCGTAATTTTTGCGAAATACGCCCATTTGCTGATCGTCTATATTGACATGTTTTATACAATCATCAATGTTAAATTAGCACCCATATTTAGCAACAGTGGCATGGGTATCTTAATTCGCAAGGTAATTTCTCTAACGGTATTGCCCGTATTAATAGCGGCAATCCCAGCCCTTGTTTGGAGAGGCATTAAGGGACAGCATATGCCCTATTTCATTGAAATAACGTGGGTTTTATGGCTTGTTATTGTGCTTAGTAAAGTACTTATTCATTGAAGAACGCTATTTAAGGACAAGCCATGGCGAAAATCATCACAGAACTTAACCCAGCCAGCAATGAATTCAAAACAAACCAGGCCGGCATGCAAGAATTAGTTCTGACACTCGAAAAAACAGTCACTAAAATTGCCTTGGGCGGTGATGAAAAAGCGCGGGCAAGGCACCTGCAACATGGTAAATTACTACCACGTGAACGGTTACAGCAACTTCTAGATAAAGGCAGTCCCTTTTTAGAATTATCACAATTGGCAGCCTTTGACGTTTATAAAGACAATTTACCGGCAGCGGGGTTAATCACAGGTATTGGACGAGTCTCTGGACAAGAGTGCATGATTGTCGTCAATGATGCGACCGTAAAAGGCGGAACCTACTACCCTCTCACCGTCAAGAAACATTTACGCGCACAGGAAATCGCTCAAGCAAACAATCTACCCTGTATCTACTTGGTCGATTCGGGTGGTGCTTTTTTACCAAGACAAGATGAAGTTTTTCCAGACCGAGACCATTTCGGACGAATATTTTACAACCAAGCGCAGCTATCTGCACAAAATATTCCACAAATTGCGGTGGTCATGGGCTCATGTACTGCCGGTGGCGCCTATGTCCCTGCGATGGCGGACGAATCAATCATGGTAAGGAATCAAGC
>CAXNER010000050.1:0-6563 GCA_964201315.1 Legionellaceae bacterium | reverse complement strand
ACATTATTGTTTTTGTGTGGAGTGATGAGATGCTTAGCATTAAGAGAGCACTGCAAGGTATTAGAAATCAGAAAAAAAATGAGCAGGGATTAGAGCATTTATCATCGATAGTTGAAAAAAAAGACATTAATGCGACGCTCACAGTTAATGTAATTCCAACTGGAGAGGCAGGGGGGAGTGGGCATGTCTCTGTTACACTGATAAATGATGGAAAACATGTTGGGCATGTTAGCTTCGCTCCAGAATCAATAATACATGCAGGTGTGGCTGGATTAACGTTCTTCATACCGGTAGGTGCTTTAAGTCATAGTAATTCTACTTTAGACCACAGTGAAGCTAAAGAGCAATACCACAAAACACTGGACCCCATTCAATATGAACAAGCTAAAAATACAATGATAAAATTTAACGAGAGCGTTGATGAGGGGCGGGTTATGTATTCCTTGGGCTCAAGCTTTTCGTCAATCGTTCCTAATATTTTATTGCAGACGATGGCATATTTAATTGCAGCTACTGAGCTTGATAGAGTTAAGGCTATCTACGGGCATGAACAACACTCCGAGGCTATTTTAAGGCTTGGACGAGTAAAGGATGTCCCTAGCGCTCATAATTGTCTAACCGCTGCCATGGGAATTGTGAGTGAGAGCCTTGGTATTAAGGACTTAAAACCTATGGCTCTCCCTAACGATGTTGGTGAGGAGTTAATGAGGCATGGTTTTAAAATGGCGATGACACAGAGTGATAGCAATACACCGGCAACTATTAGTAATTATGGAACTAAAATCGATTTTAAAACTCAGGGTCCTAATTTTTGAATAAGATGGTTCATTGCCCTGGGGACTTACCCCCAATTAATTAAGTGATAAAATGGAACAGGAGGTTGAGAGCAAAGCAGTGTTTAAACCCAAAAATTTAGTTAAAGTCTGTCTTCTGTAATATTGATCATCATTTCTAGGGCTCTTTTTGCATTCTCAATGACCCAAGTTTGATCGACGCTCTGTAGCCTATTCCTTGTTCCAGTAAATTCATTTACCACATCGCCGGCTAATACTTCGTTATAAGCCATGGATTTTCCCTGACGAAGTAGGTCAAGCAAGGCGACCAAGTGAGGGGGATCATTGCGGGACATTGTTGCACAACCGCAACCGATGCCTTTTCCTTCCATAGCCTTCGGTGCCTCTGCTAAATTAACAACACTAATACCCAAAATTTTGCAGTGTTGTTTGAGATTTTCAACCATATGATTCTCAGTACCGATGGCGTAGCGTTTTGTACCGGCCCTGTCATTGACAACATAATCCCATATGAATGCCGTGGAGCCGGCGTACTGTGCCACTCGAATCACATCATTTCTACATTCAGGGTGCACAATGGTGGTGTAGTTTAATGTATGCCAATAGTCACACATTTCAGGATCATAAAGCGTATGAACAGCGCATTGGCTTGCAAAGAGAATTAACTCGGCTTGGTCAAATTTAGCAAGTGTTGCAGCGTCTTGAGCTTGCAACGAATAGTGAGCGCCCGCTGTGCCCCCTGGCCAATAAGCGATGTTTTTGATGCCAAGCCAGTAAGCCACGTTTTCGCCCATGTGTTGATCGGGAATAAATAGTATTTTTTTCTTTTGCTTCTGGGCCCATTGAAAAATTTTTTTAACATTCGAGCTCGTACACACCGCACCACCCTGGGCGCCTGTCATCGCTTTCACGCGTCCAGAGGTATTCATGTAGCATACCGGTAAGATGTTTTCCGCTCCGTATCGCTCATTAAGGTCTTGAAAGGCCGGTTCTACCATAAAATCTTTTGCAAGCATCTCCATGGTGCAACCTGATTTGGGGTTGGTGATGTATACGTGCTGATTATCGTGAGCCAAAATACTAATGGATTCTGCCATAAAATGAACGGCAGATTCGATGATGACTGATTTTTCAGGATGATTAGCGGCCATAAGTGCTAATTGGTAGGAGTCTCCCACTTGCCCACCGAATTGCTCAATGAGACGTACGATATCACCACCCATGTAGTAATGAGCCAACAACAATAGCTTGTCACCAAAATGATCCTGTGCTTTTTTAATATAAGGCGTCATCCAAGCCAATACGGTAGTTAATTTTCGGTCTGGCAAGGCTAGGTATTCCTCGGCATAAGGTATAAATTCATTTTGATACCAGTCGATTGGATAATCACTTTGACAGATGCTCATGTCGTTGGTGATGCGCATGAGCGTTTTTTCTGGTTGATAGATGGTTTCAGTTTTTAGCAAGGGATTAACCTCTAAATAAATGGGTTTTGTGGCGAGTTTAGGCGGGAGATACTCTCTTGTGCCCGCGGATTCTTATCCGGAAAATCCTCGCGAAAATGACCGCCCCTTGACTCCCTTCGAGACAGCGCCGCCCGTACGATCAACTCTGCATTGAGGATAATGTTGCGTAACTCAATGAAATCACGGGTAATGGAATGCTTCCAGTAGTACTCTTCAATTATTTTATTACGCTTTATGATTAATTGTAGTAAATCTTGCAGACCCGCCTCCGTCCGGACAATGCCTGCATAAGAGGTCATCTCCCCACGCAGGCTTCGCCAATGCGCGTTGATCTGGCTTGCTCTACGGTTGTTAACTTCGACATGCGAACTCCACGTTGGAATGCTATCCAACGGTTTCCATGGCGTTGCAATGTCTTTTAATGTGCAGCGAGCAGCATTATCAGCCATTACGACGGCTTCCAGTAAGGAGTTACTTGCTAGGCGATTGGCGCCATGCAAGCCGGTAAAAGCTACCTCTCCAATAGCATACAAGCGTTTAAGATCTGTTCGACCATCAATGTCAGTAAGCACGCCTCCGCACTGATAATGAGCGGCAGGAACCACTGGGATCATGTCTTGGCTCATTTCAATACCGATGGACAATAATGTTTTATAAATTTGTGGAAAACGTTTTTTTAAAAAGGTTTTTGATTGATGGGTGATATCCAAATAGACAAATCCACTTTGGCTTTGTTCAATTTCACTAAATATGGCACGTGAGACCACATCGCGGGTGGCTAGCTCCATTTGCAGAGGTGCGTAGCGATGCATGAATCGTGCACCTGTTTCTGAGTTTTTGAGCAATCCTCCTTCACCTCGAACCGCTTCTGAGATGAGGAAGTTGTTCAGTGAATGATGATGTAGAAGCGTTGGATGAAATTGATAAAATTCCATATTGCCAACCCGTGCGCCGGCACGGTAAGCCATGGCCACCCCATCCCCGGTGGCTACCATAGGGTTTGTCGTGTAACGGTAGGTTTTTCCAGCTCCACCTGTCGCTAAAATAACACAATGGGATAAAAAAGTATGAATACGGTTGTTTTGACAATCTAAAACGTAAGCTCCAAAAACTTCACCTTGATTGTCAGTGCGGTGTGGGTGGTAATGAGTGATTAAGTTGACAGCGACGTGATGCTCAAAAAAATGAATTTGAGGATGGTGTTTTGCCGCGTGGATTAGCGTTTCAATTGTGGTTAATCCAGTTTGATCGCCACAGTTAAAGATTCGACGATGCGAGTGTCCTCCTTCCTGGGCAAGGGCATAGTCACCATTGTCTGTTTTATTGAAGTGAATTGGATAGGCTTGCAACTGCTGTATGGCTGCGGGACCTTGGTGAATAATACACTCGACGGTTGGTGTATAACAAAGACCATCACCGGCTTGTAGCGTATCGGAAATATGTGATTCCAGTGAGTCCTCTTTTGTAAAAACCGAAGCAATCCCGCCTTGGGCATAGCGGCTGTTACATTCATTGGCTTCTGCTTTGCTGATGAGTGCAATTTTTATGTGAGGTTGTAATGTTAATAACTGCATGCAGTAATGAAGCCCTGCGAGACCTGTGCCAATAACTAAAACATCAAATTCATACGTTTGTCCTTGTTGCGACGAGGTAGTTGTCATGAAAATGCTTTCACTAATTGTGCGGCAAGGCCTGTGTACGTATCAGGGGAGAGCGCCAGTAATTGTTTTTTAGCGTCGTCTGGAATGTCGAGTGATTTGATGAATTTCTTCAAGCGATCGCTATCAATTCTTCGGCCACGCGTTAAATCTCTCATTTGCTCATAAGCATTAGGAACATGATAACGACGCATCACGGTTTGGATGGCCTCAGCGAGTACCTCCCAGTTTTCATCGAGGTCGTTTTGAAGCGCTATTTTATTAATTTGAAGTTTTTCATTGCCTTTAACCATTGATTGGTAGGCAATAAGTGAATAAGCAAAGGCAACCCCTAAATTACGTAAAACAGTGGAATCAGAGAGATCACGTTGCAAACGAGATTGCGTTAATTTATTGGCAAAATGACTAAACAACGTATTGGCAAGTCCAAGGTTTCCTTCAGCATTTTCAAAGTCAATTGGATTGACTTTGTGCGGCATGGTTGATGAGCCCACTTCTTCAGCGACTGTTTTTTGCTTAAAATAGCCCATTGAAATATAGCTCCAAATATCACGTGTGTAATCGAGTAAAATGTTGTTGATGCGAATCATTAAATGCGAAACTTCAGCAATACCGTCGTGTGGTTCAATTTGCGTGGTATAGGCGTTAAAGGATAATCCTAAACTTGTCACGAATTGCGAACAGTGTTTACGCCAATCTACCTCAGGATAGGCAATAACATGAGCGTTGTAATTACCAACAGCTCCATTGCATTTGGCCGATATCAATACTTCTGCTAATTGTTGCATGGGGCGTTTAAGTCGAGCTACAAAATTTATCAGTTCCTTGCCAATGGTGGTCGGTGTTGCTGGCTGGCCATGGGTCCTCGCAAGCATTGCTATATCAGCATGTTGTTTGCCTAGCAACATAATGCTGCCAATAATTTCCGCAAGGGTTGGCTGGATAATTTGAGCAATCGCTTCTTTTAGCATTAGTGCGTAAGCCAAATTATTAATATCTTCCGATGTACAGGCAAAATGAATGAAACCACTGATTTTTTTAAGCGTGATTGATTGCTCTAATTTTTCTTTTAGATAATACTCAATTGCTTTTACATCATGGTTGGTTTGTTTTTCATACTCTTTGACTTTTAATGCTTCCTCTTCATTAAAATGAGTGAGTAAATCAGCAAGAAATGCAGTTGATTCGGCATCCATTTGGGGCACTTCTAGTATCATGTCATTTGCGGCCAGTGATTCTAACCAGCGAATCTCAACGAGAAGCCGATAATAGGTGAGTGCAAATTCGCTAAAGTAGGGGCTTAAAGCACGTGTTTTTTTAAGGTATCGTCCATCTACTGGAGAGATGGCATTTAAAGCAGATAATGTCATGAGCGATTCGCCACTGTTAGAAAGCACAAAAGTATATATGATATTAGATGCGAGGGCAGATGGGAATAAAATGGTGTAAGTCGACCCTAATATGTGTGTATTATTAGGGTGAGTCCCGTGTGGTATGGCATGAAATAGACCAAACAACGTTCTTCTTGTACACTCTCTGTGTTGCTGGTGCTTTTTGTGTTTATTCAGCACATATCGTGTTTCCGCCGTTCTCAACGTAAAAAAAACGCGCCCAGGATGACGTACCCGGGGCGTTACATTGCAAAAAAAATCACCTAGTAATTAATGGAGAATAATGTGCCAGTGTTTGAATTAAGCGAGCCGGAGGCAATATCTGAGAATATTAAACTGGCTTCTAAGCATTTTTCAGGGCTCCTCCAGCGGCCAACGATTCAGGGGACTCGGGGTTTAATTGAAACGGCAATGGGTGATAAGGCTGATTTATCAGACTGGTTTGCATTGTATATTCGTATTATTTTTACGCATCTTTATGTGGTGGAGATTGAGGAACGGGATGCGTTTCTAACGGCAATTGGTAATTTGCAGGTTAATAAACTCCGACACGAAGTTACGTTTATAAGCAATTTCGTTTCAAAACAATTAAAATCGCTTGAAGCAGAAAAAAAATCTTTAGCAACGAAGAGTTGTGTTGATTTTAGTAAAATGTATGCTATCGAGCGCTCTCTTGTAACACAAATTGGTCAATTTAAAATTTGGCGGGAGAACCTTAGCAATAATATGTTGTCCCTATTTCTGTTGGTTTCAAAGATAGTTTTTTTATCAACAACGTTCGGAGATGAATTTCTAGTGCCAACAGCGAGCCTAAAAAATATAATAATCGACGATCCGTTTGCGTTTATTGTGGCGATAGCGCCTATGCTTATCAAAATTACGGATATTGCTCTAGATGAAAACTTAATACGAGCAATGCTTAATTTAGACCGTGTAATAGATGCTACATTGCGACTCATTGGTTTCAATGACAACAATTCAAGGCTGGTTTTTTTGATTCGAGATGAGATTTTTGAGCAAAAATTCTTAGGCTATTCTGAAGGACACTCTGTAACTAAATTTGACGAACGGCTGTCTTTGTCTTGTCATTAGGACGTTATTACGGCCACAATCCTTAATCTTTTGCAAGGTAGAGTTTTATGTCAGAGCAACCTATAGAACATTCACCACTGGGCAAATCGAGTGCCTATATTGACACCTATGATAGCTCGTTGCTTTTTCCTATCCTTCGCCGACCGAAGAGAGAAGCTCTGG
>CAXNER010000049.1:0-6692 GCA_964201315.1 Legionellaceae bacterium | reverse complement strand
GACCTTTGCCGCCTACAGCTGATAGTTTATCTTTGAGAAATGCATCACCAGAGGTCGTCATGGGTATTAATTCAACCAGGAGGGTTGGCCAGTATTTTAAGAGCCTTTCACGAATGTGATTAGCCTGCCACAATGCAAGAGGGCTTTTGCGTGTGGCGATGCGCAATAATTTTTTCGACATGTTTGATAATAGTCAGGTTTGGGACGTATTATCATAGCATTATTTGGATTGTCTATATTATATCTTGCAAAAAAATCAACTCGCAAGAATCTTAAAACTCATCTGTGGAAGGTATCGATGAAGCTTGTGAAAAAAACAGTGAGTTATCTTGATAATTCCATGCGTCGCAATTTATCGACGTCTTTGCACCAATTAGTGGTGGTCGGCGCGATAGTTTTTTTTGGTTTTTCGCTATTTTATTGGATTTGGACGCTGTGGTTTCCTCAGCCATATGAAAATCTATGGTTGAGATTGGCCGGCAGTCTATTAGGTCTGGGCTTGATGTCAACCCCATATTGGCCGGCCTCTACTAGGCCATACATGCCATGGTATTGGTTTTTGACCATACTCTATGTTTTGCCGTTTTTTTTCGGCTATTATTTTTTGATGAATCAGGCCAGTGTAATTTCCGCAATGTCGTTGTTATGTAGTGTGTTTCTTTTAGTGTTGCTGGTTGATTTATTGAGTTTATCAATTTTATTAATTTTAGGTTGGGGACTGGCTTTTCTCTGTTATTACATGACTGCACCACACCTATATTTTGGTGAGGAGCATATTGAAATGAGCTTGGTATTGTTATTCGTTGTTATTGCGGGCTCTACCGTGAATTATAAAACGGCAATGTTGCAGCAGCAGCGTATGGCAGGGATGGCGGCCGCTGCCGGCATGATTGCACATGAGCTGCGAACGCCACTGCTCGGGATTAAATCAGGTGCTCAGGCCTTAGCGATTTATTCACCGATGTTGTTTTCTGCTTATAATTTGGCTAAGGAGAAGGGTTTGCTACCTTCAACTATCCGTGAGAATCGTATGCGCCAACTTGAAAGTGTAAGTGAGCGCATTATCAGTGAAATTGATTATGCAAATACAATTATTGATATGTTGTTGATCAAGGCTGGGCAGGAAAATTCCTTGCAATATTGTGTGTTGGAACCTTGCTCCATGGCCCAATGTTTGAACGAAGCCATTGCCAGGTACCCCTTTCCTACGCCCAGTGTTCGGGCTTTAGTGGGTTGGCAGGGTGACTTTCAATTTAATGGATCTAAATTATTGATGCAGCATGTATTATTTAATTTACTAAAAAACGCGTTATATGCTATAGCCACCGCTCAACGTGGTGAAATTTCAATATGGACTGAGCGTGGAAAAAAATTCAATTATCTTTATGTGCAAGACACAGCGAAAGGAATGTCTGAGCTTCAATTATCACGCTTGTTCGAACATTTTTATACGACAACATTTATGGGGACAGGGATAGGTTTATCTTTTTGTAAAATGGTTATGAATCGCTTTGGGGGAGATATTCGCTGCGAGGCACAAGCGGGCGTGTATACAAAATTTATTTTATCGTTTCATATTGTTTGAATATAGTACAGAATCGTGTTAGTTTAGAGTTATAAATTGCAAGTTCAGGAGGAGCTATGCAACATTTTACAATTCCCACCTGCTATTTTCCTAGCACGGCGTTGTTCCTTGACGATAATCATGATTTTCTATTGAATTTTGTGTTGCAATTGGATGAGAGTGTGGCTTATCACATCTTTGATGTACCACGTAAGGCATTAGATTATATTCATAATAAACGTTGTGAATTGGATTTGGTCAGTCAGCAATGTTTAAGTGAATACACAGAGGCTAAAAATTATCCTTTGACTAATCACACCATCAATCTTGATTTAGCGGCTATTCATGCAGAAGTTTATAATCCTCACCGATTTTCTGAAATTTCGGTTGTGGTTGTTGATTATGCAATGCCAGGGATGAATGGTTTGGAGTTCTGTAGGCTTATTGAAAATAGCAACATAAAAAAAATTCTTTTGACCGGTCAGGCTGATGAAAAACTCGCAATTGCCGCCTTTAATGAAGGATTGATCCATCGCTATATTAAAAAAAGTGATATCAATGCGGCAGCGCAAATTACAAGTAGTATTTATGAGTTGCAGTTACAGTATTTTCAGGCCATGTCTGACATGGTTGTACGTATGTTGTCTGTTACATCTCCAAGTTGTTTACACGATAAAAAATTCGGCCATTTTTTCCGTGAGCTTCGAGAGACAAAAGGAATTATTGAATATTATCTTATCGATAATTCAGGTAGTTTTCTTATGCTTGATGATGATGCAAACGTTAGTTTTTTGATTGTTAAAAGCGAAGCGGATATACGTTTGTATTATGATTTGGCCCTTGCTAATGGTGTCAGTAGGGACATTCTTGATATGCTTTTGGCGGGCGAAAAAATTCCAGGATTTTGGCAGGCGAACACACCGGTGCATCAGATCAATGACTGGCTAAATTGTTTGGTAGATGCTCAAAAATTTATTTCTGATGAAACCTATTATTATGCCCATATCCCTAGAAATGTACTTTTTGACGATCGTTTGCAAAAAATACTTTCTTATCACCGCTACTTAGAAGAGTTGGATGCCGAAGCGCTCCTAATGGACTAGCACGTAAGGCATAGTCACCAAAAAATAATAGCCGATTTAAATTTTAAATTGTTGTTATCTATTACAGGGCTTCTGCATAACGCAAGTGATCTTGGTTTTGTAGAAGCCCTGTATGCGCTTTACTTTTTAGAATTTCATTTGCTGGATCTAAATAAAAACAATCTCTCCCGACAAAACACTCCGATATGTCCTATAATTGAATTGTTGGTTCAAATATCAGGCGAGGAGGTATTTATGAGCGCAAGGACGGGGCATCCAATTTTGTTTTCCATTCTGTTTTTGGTAATGAGTTTATTTCTTTGCATACCTACAGAGGCATATGCTCACGGCGGCGGGCATCGCGGTGGTGGCGGATATCACGGCGGCTGGGGTCATCACGGTGGTTGGGGTCATCACGGTGGTTGGGGTAATCGCGGTGGTTGGGGTAATCACGGTGGTTGGGGTCATCACCGAGGTTGGGGCAATCGCGGTGGTTGGGGATATGGTGGAGGTTGGGGCGGTGTCGGATTCATAGGCGGACCTGGCGTTGGGTATTATGGTGGCGGAGCATGCAGGTGGGTTGCTCCCTATCGAAATGGTTATGGACGCTGGATTCCTGGTCATCGAGCTTGTTGGTAAGAGGGTGATTTTGTCTTATGAGCGCCCATGTTCCTAAGATGAATTTTAAATAAAACTAAAAATGGGTTGGGCTTTGGCCCTACCCATTTTTTCATGTCTACAAAACAGTCCGGATTATCTCATTGAAATTTCTCACTGGAAATGTAACTGACTTGCAGGTATGATTTTCGGATTAATTTGTTCCAGGATGATGCATGTTCGTTAGGGTTCTTTGTCTGTTAGTATTTGCACCAATGTTGTTACACGCAGCAACGACCATTGAACGAGAACAAACTTTGCAGCGAATTAGCCCCGTTGGCGATGTGTACGTTAGAGAACAACAAGCCTTGCCTTTAAATCGAGCCGGGGCACTGCCGCAGGTTGAGAATCAAGCTGATACAGAAAGTCTAGGTCAGCTAACGTACGAGCAACATTGTGTGGTTTGTCACCAAGATGGTGTGGCAGGTGCACCTATATTTCGTGGTATAGACGATTGGAAAAAAAGGGTTGCTACAAAGACTTTAGATTTATTGACGGCTTCAGCTATCAAAGGTTTAAATGCTATGCCGGCAAAAGGAACGTGTCAGGAATGTACTGAGGCGGAGATCAAGGCTGCAATAGAGTATATGGTGCCAAAATGATGACTAAAAAATCTTATCAAGTAATGCAACATATGTTGTTAATGTTCACTCTTTTAATTTTAGGTGCTACGTTTTATTTTCAATATGTTAAGAATTTGCAACCGTGTCCTTTATGTCTAATGCAGCGCTATAGTGCTTTCTTATTGGCATTGACGTGCTTGGTTGGGCTAAGAGTATCTTCTTTAAAGCGAGCGAAAACGCTAGCAATATTTCAAATGACGTTCGCCTTTTTGGGCGCAGTATTTGCGATTCGACAAATGTGGTTACAGTTTTTTCCGGCAGAACATACGTCTGCATGTTTGCCTGGATTTGATGTGTTGATACACTATTTTCCCTGGCAAGATGTACTGCACGCACTTCTTTGGGGGGCGGGAGAATGTGCTGAGGTGACCTGGAAATGGCTAGGTTTACCAATGTCGGTTTGGGCTTCATTTTATTTTTTGACGATGTTTGTTGCAAGTGGGGTTGGATTTATTCTACTTAAGAAATCGATTTTTCAATCCAATAACAAATAGCGAGCGGTGTGAAATTCAAAAATGACAGGGCTATTTTGTACAAATAGCTGGCAAAACAAGCTTGTCTTGGCTATCATTGCCATATTTTGTAATCATTGAATCAGATAATGAATTCGTTTCATTGTGAAGTTCTTCACTGTCATTCCCATACTCAGGCACGTGTGACCCGCGTGACTACTCCTCATGGTGATTTTATTACTCCTGTCTTTATGCCAGTAGGGACTCGTGCTGGGGTAAATAACATGACTCCAAGGGAGTTGTGTGAGTCAGGTAGTCAGATTATTTTAGGTGGTAATACTTATCATATGCTCTCTGCACCAGGGGTGGATGTGATAAAGCAAGCTGGTGGCATGCATGCTTTTATGGGGTGGCATGGACCTATGTTGACCGATAGTGGTGGGTTTCAGGTCTTTAGTTTATCTAAAAACAAAGAAATATGCACAATTGATGAAGAGGGCGCTCATTTCACATTTCCTGGATCAGAGCGTCTTATCCATATGACACCGGAAATGTCATTACAAACGCAAAAAATCATTGGTGCAGATATCATCATGGCTTTTGATCAGTGTACACCAGATAATTGCACTCATGATGAAGTGCGACACATCATGACTCGGACTCATCGCTGGCTTAAACAATCAATGGATTATCATGAGCAACACCCTATGTCACAATATGGTTCTCGGCAAGCATTGTTTGGCATTATCCAAGGCGGGATTTATGAAGATCTGCGCCGGGAAAGTGCTGAGTTTGTCCAGTCAATGAACACGGATGGTATTGCCATTGGTGGAGAGACGATAGGTTTTGATATGCCTGCAACGGTCGAGGTTATTCGCTGGGTTAGGCAATTCTTGCCAAAGGACAAACCACGCTACACCATGGGGGTTGGCATGTCTGTGCAGGATCTGCTGGATGTGGTGGCAGAGGGTGTTGATATGTTTGATTGTGTGGCCCCAACACGTAATGCCCGTCATGGGGCTTTGTATTGTGGTGCTGTAGTGAAAGATGGTCATTGGTTGAAATTTGCCAGTGAGCATGAGGGCGGTCGCATTCAAATTAAAAAAGCGTGTTACGCGAATGATCTTTCGCCAGTAATGGACGGTTGCGGTTGTTATACATGCAAACACTACTCACGGGCATTTTTGCACCAGCTTTTTAAACAGAAAATGAATTTATATACAGCGCTTGGAAGTATACACAACATCCATGTATTGCATGATGTGTGTGCTAAAATGCGCGCCTTGATAATTGAATAATAGGAGAGAACATGATTTTAATAAGCACCTCAAAAGGTGACATTCGTTTACGGTTGGATGAGAAAACCACCCCAGATACGGTGGCAAATTTTCTCAACTATGTGCGCAGTGGTTTTTATAAAGAGACTATTTTTCATCGTGTTATTGATGGATTTATGATCCAAGGTGGTGGGTTAAATGCTGCAATGGAGACGAAATCAACAGAATTACCTGTAAAAAATGAGGCTAAATCAGCTAAGCCGAACAAGCGTGGAACAATTGCTATGGCTAGAACGATGGACCCTCATTCTGCAACCGCCCAATTTTTTATCAATGTATCTGATAATGCATTTCTAAATTATAGTGGTGACCATGCACAGAGTTATGGTTATTGTGTTTTTGGTGAAGTTGTGGAAGGCCTCGACGTGGTTGATATGATTGCGCGTGTTAAAACGGGTCAACGTATGGGGCATGGTGATGTGCCTATGGAAGAAGTTATTATTCATCAAATCAGTGAGCTCCCAGACACGGAAGTCTAAGTTTGTCCAGCCATAACCATTCACCAATGGTAATAGATTGTGGTGAATGGTTATTTATACGTCTCTTCTGTTACACCTAACACCCATGCGTGGACCATATATTTACCGTAAGTACTTTTAGGCTCATGTCACTCCCTTCTGAACTTAGCCTACTAATTGTTTCGCTTTATCCCAAAGGCACATCAGCTCATCAAAAGAACGCCCCTCTACGTTAGTTAGGCCACTCTCGTTGGCGAGGTGTTTAACGGCGTTCAATCGTCGCTCAAATTTGTTAAGTGTTTTTTCCAATGTTTCTTGGGGATTCAATTTACAAAATATGCATAACGAAAAAACGGCGTGTAGTAGATCGCCTATCTCTTCTTGTAGCAGCAGGGTATTCGCTGGTTCAATGCCTTGAGCTAGTTGCTCATTGACTTCATGACACTCGCTTAGAATTTGAGCCATGATTTGTGTCGTATTTTCCCAACAAAAACCAAAATTAGTTGCCGCAAACTCTAA
>CAXNER010000048.1:0-6735 GCA_964201315.1 Legionellaceae bacterium | reverse complement strand
CACTACTCAATTATTATTATGCTGGAGATGTGCCGGTTTATGCAACCTCGTCTGTTTATGCGGGAAGCAGTGATGCCATGAAAGATCGTGATTTGAACGGAATTATTTTTTGTGACATGCCTTGGGTTTTTGCGCATCAAATGGGGAATAGAAGCTGGCCAGAGCAGTTTAATAGTTACAATCGCTTGTATGCTTTAGGCATGGATAGTTACGCGCTAACATCGCAGCTAAACCAATTATTCCTCTTTCCAGCAATGGGGGTTAGTGATAAAAGCGGGGTGCTATATTTAAATTCATCAGAACAAATAGCCCGCATACTTGCCTTCGGACAATTCAAACAAGGGTTAGCCGAACAAATCAATGACAGTCACTAATGAAAGATTGAACTAGAGGGTTGTTACGTCCACATTTTTTATCCTGTGCAGCACTTTATAGCCAACGGGCACTAGAGAGAGCAATGCCAGCGCAATTAGTGGAAGCAATATCTTTAAATTAAAAATAATGCTGAGCGTTGGTTCGTCTACTGCATCAAAAACATACCCAAAGCTGTTGCCGATAGAGGCAAAAACAAACGCTCCGGGAATAAAGCCCGCAACGCTTGCGCTTACAAAGGTGCGTAGGGGAATACCTAAGCAGGCGGGTACAATGTTGACAAGCCAAAATGGAAATATAGGAATTAGACGCAAACTCAGCAAATAGGAAAATGCTCCCGCCTGAAAACCGCGTTCCATGGATTTAAGCCATTTAGTCGTTTTTTTTGCAACCCATTCACGTAGCGCGAGCTTTACTGCCATAAAAACAATAATAGCGCTCGTGGTGGCGCTGATGATGACGGTTATTGCCCCGAGAATGGGGCCAAATAAAAGACCGGCTGTTAGGGTCAAAAATATACCGCCTGGGAAAAAACATACCTCTGCTATTGTGTAGATAACCATAAATCTCAATAGGGCCTGCACGAAATGGCGCTCTGTAAAGGAAAGCAAATTTAGGTGGTGCGTTCTTAAGCTTTCAAATGAGAGGTAGCGATAGAGGTGAAAATAGAAAAAAATGCCTAATATAATCATCAAGAGTATTAACAACGCCCACCGTTTAATGTTGTTCATTGGACTTCAGCACCTTTTGGACAGGGGTTGGTTGTTTGAAAAGCACTAGATACGCGCCATAACCCTTTTGTTTAAGCTCATTGACAGGTATAAAAAGCAACGCCGAAGAGTTGATGCAAAAGCGTGTGTGTGTGGGAGGAGGGCCATCATTAAACACATCACCTAAATGGGATTGGCCACGATTGGAGAGGGCCTCTACGCGCGTAGAAAACCAGCCTTCCTGTTTTTTCAAGACAATATTATTCGGATCTATTGCACGACTAAAACTGGGCCAACCTGTTTTGGCGTCGTATTTATCTAGCGAGCTAAATAAAGGCTCTCCAGTAACAATGTCGACATAAATGCCAGGGTTTTCATTGTTCCAATAAGTGTTTTGAAAGGCCGTTTCAGTGCCTTTTTTTTGAGTTACATTATATTGCAATGGCGTTAATTTTTGTTTGATGACAGCATCGCTTGGCCGTGTATACGGTTCATTTGCAAAAACAATGGTTGAAAAAAGAATCAATAAATAACGTATAAATTTAATCATATTGAGACCGTTTATTATCCATATGGGTGAGTTTAGCTTATTTTGGCATTTATAGATGCGTCGGAGTTATCAAAATACAGACGCTGTGGATAATTTTAAAGGGTAATGTTTACTGGTTATTGAGCAATAAAAAAACCCCGTGGCAATAGCTTGCACGGGGTTTATTCATCGCGGTTTGATGAACGTTTATTGATGTGTTTTATTGGTGTGCATCATGCCTGTGCTTGCATCACCAACACCTTTCAGAACATGCCCTGTTCCTCGAGCCACACCACCACCAACGTTTGTGGTAACTTTACCAACACCACCAATAACTGTTTTACCAACGCCGTTTACTACACCAAGTGTGGTTTTAGCAGTGCCACCAACAATGCGAGTAGTCGTTTTGCCAACGCCTTTAACTACACCCATTGTGGTTTTACCTGTATTGCCAACAGCGTGAGTGGTTGTTTTATCAACGCCTTTAACGACCCCCATTGTGGTTTTACCAGTATTACCAACAACGTGAGTGGTCGTTTTGTCAACGCCTTTAACAACACCCATGGTGGCTTTGCCAGTATCGTCAACAACATCAACGGTGGTTTTTTCAACACCCGTTAGAACCTTACCGGTAGTGTTTACAACGCCGGTTACGGGGTTCACGTCAGCAAGAGCGTTAGTATTTAGAGCGACTGATGCTACTCCAAAGAGGATGGTAGATAGTATTAATTTGGTTTTCATGAACAAAACTCCTTGTATGTTTAATATCCAACCCGGGTTTGCTGGTTTATGGTGTAAACCATGTTGAATTCTTTTTAAGAATTACACCAGCGCGGCGGTCTTTGCATGACGCCCGACCCTTCTTGGTATAATATTAGTACAGTAAAGGTTGTAGATCAAATCATTTAGTATCAATCATTTAGTATCAAGGGAGTAAGATGCGCCCTAATGGGCACCAAGCTCAGTGCTGTTATTATTGATAATCGCTTTGTAGTTCCAGGGGCATTATCTCTTGAACCCGCGCATACAGGCCTACAATTTGTTCACAAAACACGTGCAGCTGCTCGCGATTTTCCCAGAGCACATAATCAATGCCTTTTCGGAAAGCTTGTTGGCGTGCTAAAGAATTTATGAGTTGTATTTCGTGTTTAGACAAGCCAAGCTCATCGTTTAATTCGATAAGTTCGAATAAACTTTTGTACTGCTTCACTTGTCGATGATCATGCAATAAAAAGGCTTTTAAGGTTAATTCAAATGCTTGGTACATTAGCGAGGTAATCGGTAACAGAGCATCTATATGAAGATGGCTGTCCATTACTACTTCTGCGTTTTGTTTTAATAAATACTCAGCACAGTAAGCATGTTGAGCGGCTATTTTTAGCATGTCCACTGGATCCAGATATTGTCTATCCATTTGGCTCGCCCCCTTGTCCATATAAGCGTTAAGAAAAATAGGTTAAACTAGCTGCCTTCTACAATGTTGAATTATTATATGCAGGCATTCCTTAATAGTCCTTTTCGTATCGGCTCGCTACAACTTCCCAATCGTTTGCTGCAGGGCCCCTTAGCTGGGTTTAGCTGCGCACCGTTTAGGCAATTGTATTATAAATTTCTCTCGCCGGCGTATTGCGTGACTGAAATGATCTCAGCATACGATGTATTGCACAAACATCCAATTACTTCACGTTATTTATATCGGGCGCCAGAAGAAACCAGGCTCTGTTACCAGATTTCCGGCCACGACCCAACTATTATGGCACAAGCCGCCCTCCGGCTCGAGGGGCTTGGGGCTGATTTAATTGATCTTAACTGCGGTTGCCCTAAAACTAAAATTCGAAAAAAAGGGGCGGGCAGTGCATTGTTGGATACACCTGCGCTTTTGTGTGAGATTGTAGGCGCCGTACGGCGCAGAATTAGTATTCCCTTAACGGTTAAGCTGCGCATCCAAGGTGATTAGCGCGATGTTTTTTTGGCGCGTGCGATTGAGGATGCGGGTGCTGATGCACTGATTGTTCATGGAAGGCATTGGACTAATGATTATGCGTGGCCTTCTGATTTTCATCACATTGGAAAAATGAAGCAGGCTGTTCAAATTCCTGTGATAGCTAATGGGGACATTGCCACTGAGGATAGTTTGGCCAAGGTCATTGAGGCGAGTGGTTGTGATGCTTACATGATTGCGCGGGCCGGCAGCGGCAAACCCTGGCTTTACCAGCAATTATTGGCAGATAAAGGTGCTTTTATTAATGTGGACCATGCGGTGAAAATAGAGTGTTTTTTTGAGCATTTGCAAGGATTGTCACGCCTTGAGAGTGAGCACCAGGCGGTTCTTCAAAGTAAAACACTGGTGCGTTATTACTTCAAAAGCACACTGAGTGCACAACAATTACAAAGCTATTATGCGCTTAACGGTTTAAATCAGATTGAGCAATTTATACTTGCTGCGGTTCATGTTTAGGATAAAAACTGTCTTTTTAATAAAACCTTAAGCAATTAGATATAGAGTGCAGGTTATATTTTACTGTTTAGGATGTTTATATGGGCACTCCCTTTTGGCAAATAAAAAATAAGAATTTTTTGACCTTTCGCCCACTTACAAATGGCAATATGAAAACATGTCTTTTTGATCTTAAAAGAAATTTGGATTCTATTCGTTTTAATGGCAGGCTTGTGCTTGATATTTTGTTGGAAGATTTAAAGATTGATTCTACCAACATGACTATAAAAGAAAAAATGGGGCGTGTGAGTGCTGACGTTGAAGAAAAACACATAACGGCATTGCTTAAAAGAGAGCTTCTGTCAGATGTTTTAGATAATAATTTGCATCAGCACTACGCCGATTTATTAAGTTCAGTTATCTATCAATGGGGACTTGTTTTTTCGGCGGCACAATCACTAACTGATAATCAAGAAGTTGCTGATAAAGGCTATATAGTTCAAGGCCCAGGTCTAAACACCAATGTCAATATTTATAGAAAAAATTGCAAAATTATTATTGATGAAAGAACTGACTTAATGAGTCTCGGTAAAGTGAAAGGATTGGCATTAGTATCTGTCGGCAATAAAGATGGCTCTTCAATGATGATCTTAAAGAATAGATTGGAGTTACAATTAAATCCTGAGGGTGGCCTGAGCTATGTTCACGCCGATTTAACTCTTGAATATAATAGTCCATTGGCTCGCTCGCTTTATGATAAAAGAAGCCTGCTGGATATGATAATCGATTTTATTAAATCTATTTTCCGCATGAATGGCATCGAGGCGTTTTCGTTTGAAGATGATAATAAAAGCGCACCTACACTGTAATAATAGAGACCCTGGGGAGATTGGCCTGTGGTTTATTAAACCAATCCCCTTCCCCCATCCACGGCTAGTGTTTGTCCTGTGATAAATGGATTGTCAGCGATTGCCAACACAGCCTGTGCAATATAGGTAGGTTTACCGTGCTGTTTAAGCGGCGTATTGGCAATAATTTTCGCTTGCTGCTGTTCATTAAGAGTATTGCCCTGCTCCGGCCAGGCAATAGCGCCAGGTGCGATGGCATTAACACGCACGCTGGGGGAAAACTCTCGCGCCAAGGCTTTCGTTTGCATGGTTAATGCAGCCTTTGATTGACAATAAACTGAATAGCCCTTTAATGGACGTTCTGCATGGATGTCGGTGATGTTGATAATAGAGCCTTCGTTCATAGCGAGGGACGTGCGGGCAGCATGGCTCAACCAAAAAGGCGCCTTTACATTCGTGGTAAACAACGCATTCCAATGATCATCATTTTGTATGCCTTCTGGTGTGCTTATAAAAATAGAGGCGTTATTAACGAGCAGATCAAGGCGCCCCGCCCATTGGATTGTTTGAGGAATAAGGCCAAGGGTTGCTTCTTTACTGGTTAGATCGGCGACGAGAACCAAGGCGCTATTGGGGCGATGTCGATTCATTTTTTCAGCAAGTTCGCGAGCATCGCTCTCGCTACGATGACAATGAATAACAACGCGAAACCCAGCCTCATGCAGGTGTGTGGCAATTGCTGCCCCTATACGTCTAGCCGCCCCCGTTACTATTGCTACCTGTGCCGCTTGTTTGTTCGTGTGATTCAATGTATGTTCCTCTTTTTTCCAAATCTGTTTGTTTATGAACCTACTTGACGTTATCAGCACCCATATTCAGAAAGAAGGCGATTTATCGTTCGCCGAATTTATGCATCGAGCGTTGTACACGCAAAACCTTGGTTATTATAGTTCAGGATCGCAAAAATTTGGCGCTGGCGGTGATTTTATTACGGCACCGGAATTAACGCCCTTGTTTGGGCAGACGTTGGCCAATCAATGCCAACAAGTGTTAAGCGTTTTGGATGAGCCCATACTATTTGAATTTGGTGCAGGATCGGGTCGATTATGTGTTGATATTTTAACGCATTTAGAGCGGCTTCATAGCCTGCCGCATGAATACCATATTTTAGAAGTGAGTGGGCACCTAAGGCATCGTCAACAGGATTTGGTGCAATCAGAGCTTCCACACCTGGCACATCTTGTAAAATGGCAAACAAAATGGCCGACAGCGCCATTTTCTGGTGTGGTTATCGCAAACGAAGTCTTGGATGCAATGCCTGTGCACCGTTTTATGCTTACCAAAGAGGGCCTTTTTGAAAGTTATATTACGCTAAACGCGGCCGCTGTCCTTCATGAGGTCTTTAAGCCATGTGTCAACGAGCGTTTAAGGGAACATGTAGGCGCGGTTCTATCGCCTGACGTATACCCTTATCAATCGGAAGCAAATTTATTTATTGACGATTGGATGTGCCAATGCAACGCCATGCTTAAACAAGGCGCTCTTTTTATCATTGATTATGGGTTTCCGCGCCATGAATATTATCATCCGGATCGCTCTAATGGTACGCTGATGTGCCATTATCAACACCTCGCACATACCAATCCTTTAATACATCTGGGTGAGCAGGACATTACCGCGCATGTCGACTTTACACACGTGGCAGAGGCGGCCCATGCCGCAGGTTTTCACGTGGCGGGGTTCTGCAATCAAGCCTCTTTTTTGCTTAGCAATGGTTTGTTAAGCTTGTTAGATAATGTTGAACATGGGCGCTTAAAAAGTAACACCCAACAGGCGGTA
>CAXNER010000047.1:0-6742 GCA_964201315.1 Legionellaceae bacterium | reverse complement strand
GTATTAATGATTGGTTACCGCCGAAGGCCTATTTTAATTGTGAACAAGCTGAAGTAGATTGGCTTCTATTGCCCTTTAATGAGAGTGATAGAGTTTTATTTCAATCAGTACTCACAGCACCGCAAAGCAACCAACATGGTAGAGCGGCATTTCATACGTTTGATTGTTCAATTATGGATATAGCTGATGATATTGCTTATGGCGTGCATGATCTTGAAGATGCTATTCATTTGCGCTTGATCAATCGGTCACATTTGGACACGCTATCTTTTCGTCAATTGCTAACAGCAACAGCGCTTGCAGAGCATCAAGAAAAACTGCTGGATTCACTTTTTGCAGACGAATTACATGTGCGTAAACAAGCAATTGGTGAGATGGTTAATTATTTTATCACGGCTATTGACATCAAAGTAACAAATGATGCTTTTGACAATAAGTTGCTGAAATACAACATTGTTTTATTGCCAGATGCGAAGG
Source organism: Legionellaceae bacterium (assembly GCA_964201315.1). Taxonomy (GTDB): domain Bacteria; phylum Pseudomonadota; class Gammaproteobacteria; order Legionellales; family Legionellaceae; genus CAXNER01. The sequence continues at coordinate 6,265 of CAXNER010000047.1, read as the reverse complement.
CGTTGTTAGAGTATTTAATGCGTTGTATTTATGATTACGTTATTGACTCACAAGAGGCTCGGACGTTTGAGTATGGTGGGCAAACAGTTGTGCTTCGCTTGTTTGAGGCGATTAGCTCTAATCCTGGTAGTTTATTAGACAATAAAAACCGTGACTTGTATCATCAAGCAGAGAATGATGAATTAGCACTTAGAGTTGTTTGTGATTACATTGCTAACATGACAGACGAATACGCTTATCGCATGCATGAGCGTTTATTTGGCTTTAATACGCGAACAATTTTTGAAAGACTGTAGCGCTTATTTAAACACTAAAGCTTTGTAAATTGGCGTCCCCAAGGGGATTCGAACCCCTGTTACCGCCGTGAAAGGGCAGTGTCCTAGGCCTCTAGACGATGGGGACCCGGAACTTTTTAGAACTTAGTTACACGCTTTAATCGTCAACAACCAACATCGACGATGGTGGAGCTAGGCGGGATCGAACCGCCGACCTCTTGCATGCCATGCAAGCGCTCTCCCAGCTGAGCTATAGCCCCAAAAATGAGAATCGAAGTGTAAGTGAGGGGCTCTTCGGCTGTCAAGTGATTTTTGGCATTTAAGCGTAGTTATGTATTACGCTTGTGTAGATTCAGCACGTTTTCGCGTTATTTTTTCGTGTTGCTTCCAATCCTTATCTTTTGAAAAAATGAAACTGGCTGCTTCTTCAATGAAAAACCCAATGTCATCAATGTTTGCCCAAGCACAATAAGCAGTTATTTTATCAAATACTTCACTGTTAATGTCGGCTTTAATTTTTTCTTTTTTTTGAAAACGAGTACCGTTAATAATTGGCATAACCTGTGGCCTTATTAGTTGTTAATTCGCGACATACGTTAGCAGATTATTAACAGTTTGAAAAGACTACAAAATTTTTGTAGTCGGGGTGTAATTTTCTTCGATAAATTTTGATCATTTTGAATTTAATTTCAGCCTATGCTACTATGAATTTTGCTTAATTTTTAGGCCATATATCACCTGAAAATTGTTGGACACACGGAATGTAAAGTCATACTTTGGAGTTAATGCACATATAAAAAACATGTGACAGGAGAGTAGAATGCCAGCCAAAACGCCACTAAAAAAGCTACAAGATGCTTTGAAAATTGAGGCTGTTAATTCAAACCTGGATTCATATGCGATAGGTATATTGGTCTATGAACAGACTAAATTTCGAAAATCTCAAATCAAGGAGCAAAATAAGATAGAAGCAGAATCAAGTGCGGTCGATACATCAAGCCAGGCGGTATTATTGGTTGATTTATACGCCCAGCTTGATATGGGATTTTATCACACCGTAGCTCTTTTTCATCAATTAGCATTAACAAACCCGCGAGAAGCTAAGCAGATGATAGCGGCGCTACTATCATTAGATACGATTGGGCGTTATTTATTGGAAGAGCGGCCTGTCATCCTTGATGGGACTCCTTTTGTTTTGGATAACGTATTGCAAGAGCTTAATATTGATTCTGTCTTTTTGAAGGAGAGGGCTAGGTTAAATCAATCGAATACAGTATTTATTAATGATTGTAGTCAAGAGTTACAGCCAGTTGAACCAACGGCCATAGTGTTTGGTTTTCCAGAGTATTTAAAAGATTGTGATGAATCAATTAAAACAGCGTGTAAAACATTGGAAAGAACAGCAAAATCCGTATCAGAAGGCGAGGCTTTGCGAAAAACAGCGTCACAGTTTTTGTTTGATTTTGATCTTGTGTCTAAATTACCGACTGAAGAGAATATTCACCTTTTTTTAGATATCCTGGCCGAGATTTTTGCCCATGCTAAAATGCAAGACAGTTCATTGCTTGACACGCTGGACGCTGAGGCCCCAAAAGGGACTAAACTTGGTCGGTATTCGAAGGTATCATTACTGCAGAATACAATGGATTCATGGTTTTTTTATCATTAGTACAAGCACCTACCCTTAAAATATTTGAGCAAAGGCTTAAATTTATCATGTCAGTGTTTGCTCAAGTTAATACAAAAACACCTGGTTTGTCTGATATTGCTAATGCAGATCTATATTTACCGTTTTTTACCTTAGCTCATTTTTTAATTAAATCGGACCTTCATTCACATCAATTTGTTAAGCCGAACTTGCCCATTATAAGAGACATGACTAGCCGGCATAACGCAATAGAGATTACTAAATACACGAATAGGATCAGGGGAAAAAACAAATTACCATTGGATGCTATGCGCATGGAGATGACAACGCATCTTGCCTTGGGTGCGGCGACGTCAGAAATTGTTTCAGATATTAATAGTGAAATGACAGCGATAAGGGAAGCAAAAGAAAGTATTGCGAGGGGCAATTTTATTTCTCATTATTTTAAGCCAATGCATCAGTTATCTTCAGCAGGTTTAAGTGAAATGACGCTCGAAGCTCGCAACCTTTTTTGTGCACAATCGTCAGTGAAAAAGGCCTCTGAGGGTATCTCTCTATCTACTATGAATAACATGATGAGTAGTGCGTTTGCGTATCATAAACAGAACGAAGCCATTGCAAAACAACTACAAATACTAGCCTCTGCATCGCTCTCTGAATGCCCTAGAGTTTTTTATAAAAACATATTGGGTCACGTAGTTGGTTATGAAGGTCTAGAGGCATTGGATTATATTCATCGTCAATTGTGTAGACTTTTGGTGGATATCTCTAAGTATTGCACAAATAATTTACATTATTTGTCGGCAGCTACCCAGTGGTGTACCGACATTTTATTTAGAGTAGAGGCATTGAAATTATTACATCAACCTTCAAGTATTAAAAAATCCAAGTCATTAAGAGAACCTAATCATGAGAAAATGATGAGTGAAAGCGCCAAATCACTTCCTAATGTGGGCCTGTTTAGCTCACAAGATAAGCTGCCAGTTGTGGTACGGACCAAGAGAGGACTTTCTTTGGGGTCTAATGACAGGGCTCCTCGCTTGGAGAATATAGGCCCTACTGGTGATTTTGGTTACCGAAGTTCATTGGTATAATTCTCATTACTCTGAAGTGCGCTGATGTAGCTGTTGCAGGAAGCTTTGCAAATCATCCGCGCGCTGTTTGAATACCGATAATTCTTTTTGTGCCTGTTGAAAATGTTGGGTAATTAATTTCAATAGTTTATCTTGGCTATACAGGGTAGCAAAAGTGGTTTTTTGATTAGCAGCATCTGAAGCACGGCCCTTGCCTAGTTGTTCACTTTTATCGTATTTGTCCAGATAATCATCTTGCATTTGAAATACAAGGCCTAAGTGATGTGCAAATTGGCGCAATGCATGAGCAGAAACTGGCGTAGGATGGCCTGCGGCCAACACCATGTTAATGCATGCCAAAATCAATTTGCCTGTTTTTAGTAAGTGAATTTCACGTAATTTAGCTTCGCTGATGGATGGGTTGACCAATTCAGACAAATCGAGACTTTGCCCACTGACCATCCCAGAAAGACCGCTTGCTTTGACTAGCTCATGGGTTATATCAACGACTTTTGACATGCAAAGTGAGTGTGGAAGGTGGCTTAACAAAATTTCAATGGCCAAGGCCTGCATACTGTCGCCAACTAAAATGGCAGTTGCCTCATCGAAAGCTCGATGGCAACTTGGCTTGCCCCGACGTAGGTCATCATTGTCCATTGCTGGCAGGTCATCATGGACGAGAGAGTAGCAATGGGTTAATTCAATGGCTGCGGCAATAATATCCAAGCTGCTTTGATGAACATCTATCATTTCGCCACACAAATAAACCAGTATGGGGCGCAATCGTTTTCCTCCGGGAAATAGGGCATATTCTATTGCATCTTTAAGACGCGGTGCTGGAATATCAACACTGTTTAGTAAATCATGCAGAATTTTTTCATGGTGAGATACATACTGGTTAATGGTTTTGTCAATCATGAGAGATGTCGCCACTCGATGGACTTTTTGACGCGGCAAGTATTTCTATTTTTTGTTCAGCTTGGTTTAAAATGTCTTGGCATTTGCGGGCCAAGGTAATGCCTTTTTCAAATTGTTGGAGTGAGTCTTCTAGTGTTAACTCGCCTTTTTCCAATTGCATGACAATGTCTTGTAACTGTGTGATTGAGTTTTCAAAATGAATGGGTTTTGTCATTTTTGCCTCCTAAGCATGGTATTTGAACCACACCGGTAGAACGTTATTGAGATAGACCATGAACTTCCATAAACCAACTCTCGATTCTACACTACCGAAGAGGTCAGGTTTGATTTCGGGGTAGGCAATGCCTAAACCAAATAGGCCAGGGCCAATAATACCAACGTGGGGATTATAATGTTTGTGTTCATAACCCTCAATGGTTACTGTCTCGCGTCTTTTAAAACCAACAGCGTAGATGGCCTTATCACACTCTGGTAAAAAACGGGCAATATTTTGTTCGCTGTTGTTATATCGAACTAAATTGGGGGGGAGAACACCATCAATATGCTCCCTTGCCCATTGGGCTGTAGTGCCTTTTAATCCGGTATTATCAAACAAGATCCAATCACCCATATCGATGGCATAACAGCAAGGGGAGCGGTAAAAGTTAATGATTTTTTTGACGCCCATATCAACCAAATGCTTAATGATGATGATAGCTGAGTGTGATGACCCAAAGACCGCATAGGTTCCATGGGTGTTGATAACGTCTTTTAAATGATTTTTATCTATCGCTGTCTCAAAGGGAATGGACTTGATGTTTGGATAATCAAGGTTCAAGGGAAGGGCACCGGTTGCTAGAATGACATTTTTTGCACGGTAGGATTTTGAATCACTGTGCAATAACCATGTGCGTTGAGACAAGGCTATGCTGTTAATCATAGTTTGTTCTGTGCTTATTTTTTTACGAAGCGTGTCAGAAATCCATTGTAATGGCTCCGCAATAGAGCTTAATAAGCAAGTACTTAATGGCGGCAAGTGATTTAATGGAAAATCTATTGGGGCGTTTTGATAGGAAAAAGAAGGTGAGGCTTGTAAAAATTGGGTGAATAATTTTACAGTAGTATTGCTGGATATAGTTTGCCAAAGGCCACCTAAATCACCAACATTGAATTGTGGATCTATCCATAGGATACTTGCAGGTTTTACGCCTGCATCAAGTAGTTTGCCAATAGCAGCAATGCCTGCTGGGCCCGCTCCAACGATAGCCCATTGAAAAATTTGCTCACTCATGTTGATGCGTTTGCTCTATGATGTTCGTTAGGAAGGAGTTTATGGCGATTGGTGTTTTTAAACAAGGCCGTACTCATTTAATTGGTAGAAATTAATGAAGATTAAAACGCGTTTTATTTGTAATCAATGTGCAGCTGTATCCTCACAATGGGCTGGCCAGTGTGCGCAATGTGGTGTTTGGAATGCTATTAGTGAAGAGAATATTGTGCCTGTTAGTAAAAGTGCTCGCACGGGCAATTATGCTAATCAACGCTCTGAAGTGACGTTTATTGAGGATGTTGTTGTTGATTGTGAAATACGTATGGACTGTGGATTATCTGAGTTAAACCGTGTGCTAGGTGGTGGTTTGGTCGATGGTTCGGTTGTATTGATTGGCGGTGATCCAGGCATTGGTAAATCTACATTATTGTTGCAAACGCTCGCTAATTTATCGCTGCAACAAAAAGTGTTGTATGTCACAGGTGAGGAGTCATTACAGCAAGTGGCCATGCGTGCTAAACGTTTGCAGTTACCTCTTGCAGCGCTTCGATTGCTTGCAGAAACCCAAGTGGAAGCCATTATTTTACATGCCCAAAAAGAGATGCCCAGAATTATTGTGATTGATTCGGTACAAACTATTTTTACAGACACTATTAATTCCGCACCGGGTGGTGTGAGCCAGGTGCGGGAATCAGCGGCTCAATTGGTTCGTTTTGCCAAAATGACACAAACGGCAGTATTTCTTGTTGGTCACGTGACCAAAGAGGGCGCGTTAGCGGGACCTCGGGTGTTAGAGCATATGGTTGATTGTGTGTTGTATTTTGAGGGGCAAAGCGACAGTCGTTTTCGCGTTATTCGAGCCATTAAAAATCGTTTTGGGGCCGTGAACGAATTAGGCGTTTTTGCGATGACTGATCGAGGCTTAAAAGAAGTTTCAAATCCTTCAGCTATTTTTTTATCACGACAACCCGACCCCACACCTGGCAGTGCAGTAATGGTGACGTGGGAGGGGACGCGATCTATGTTAGTCGAAGTTCAAGCGCTGGTTGATGAAGCATCAGGCCCTCAGGCAAAGCGAGTAACGGCTGGTCTTGAGCACAAT
>CAXNER010000046.1:0-7000 GCA_964201315.1 Legionellaceae bacterium | reverse complement strand
AGGTTAATGACGTGGATAAATTGTGGTTGAAGCATTATCAACAAGGGGTTCCTTATGAAATCAATGCTAATGAATATACGTCACTGGTTCATCTTTTTGATAACGCTTGTCGTAAGCACAAACACAATATTGCCTATATTAATATGGGCTTCAAACTCAGCTATGGCGACGTTGATAAACTTAGCGCACAGTTTGCCGCCTATCTACAACAGCTGGGACTTAAAAAAGGGGCTAGGGTTGCAATCATGATGCCCAATGTTTTGCAATACCCAATTGCGCTTTTCGCAATCCTTCGTGCGGGTTTTATTGTCGTCAATACCAACCCACTCTACACCCCTGATGAGGTCATTCATCAATTAGCAGACTCTGGTGCTGAGGCAATTATCGTGCTCGCAAATTTTGCTAAAACGATTGAAAAATCTCTTCCCCAACTACCCTTGTTAAAACATATTATTATCACACAAGTGGCTGATATTTTTCCCCTGGTAAAACGAATTATTATTAACTCTGTTGTGAAATTTATAAAAAAAATGGTGCCTGCATATCACATCCCTCAATCTATTGATTTTAGGCAGGCGCTGCTCAAAGGAGCGACTCTTACTGTTCTACCGGTAGAATTAAATCATGACGATATAGCACTTCTGCAATACACAGGCGGTACAACAGGCATCTCCAAAGCCGCGATGCTTACCCATGGAAACATGGTGGCCAATGTACTGCAAGCTTATGCATGGATATCGCCATTGTCTTTAGGTAACAACGATATCATCGTTACAGCCCTGCCCCTTTATCATATTTTTTCATTAACAGCGAATTGCCTGACCTTTTTCTATGCAGGTGCACAGAATATTTTAATCACCAATCCGCGTGACATGTCACAATTCATCAATGAAATAAAAAATAGTGGATTTACTGCCATCACGGGGGTTAATACATTGTTTAATGCTCTTCTTAATCACCCTAAGTGCATCGAAATTGATTTCTCAAAATTAAAATTAGCGCTTTCAGGCGGCATGGCACTGCAAAAAAGTGTGGCATTAAAATGGCAAGAAAAAACCAAGTCACGAGTGCTTGAAGCCTATGGTTTAACCGAAACAAGCCCTGCGGTAACAATAAACCCCATGTACCTTGAAGAGTACAACGGAAGCATTGGCCTACCTTTATCTTCAACAGATATTTCAATTCGTGACAATGAAGGTAAAGAGCTTGCCCTTGGTGAGAGTGGCGAATTATGCATCAAAGGGCCTCAAGTTACCCCAGGATATTGGCAACGCCCTGCAGAAACCGCAGAGGTATTTTGGTCGGATGGGTTTTTACGTACTGGTGATATAGCAAAAGTAGATGAAAATGGTTTTATATACCTTGTGGATAGAAAAAAAGACATGATTTTAGTCTCAGGGTTTAATGTATATCCCAATGAAGTTGAACAAGTTATAAGCATGCTACCTGGTGTACTTGAAGTTGGAGTGGTCGGCGTATCTCAAGATGATACAAGTGGTGAGCGCGTTAAAGCGTGCATCGTCAAACGAGACCCATCATTAACAGCTGATGCCGTTATTGCTCACGTCCGCGAACATTTAACAGCCTACAAGGTTCCTAAAATCATAGAGTTTTATGATGAACTGCCTAAAACAAACGTGGGAAAAATTTTAAGGCGTGCATTAAAATAAACACTCTCAAACTGTTAAGAAGGCGTTCGATTTAGCAATTGTTTCATAATACGCACCGTAGCTCCCCAGACAAAGTAATCACATGCTGTAAATTGGGCGCTTGATATCATTTCCCCCTCTCTATTTAGGACAATATCCTTATAGTTAGCACTGGAGAGTACGTCCGGCATAGGTATCGTAAGTACCGCAGCAACCTCACGAACATTAGCACTGTAGGGGATCAACGTATTAATTGACGCGAACCATGGATAAATCACACAACCACTCAAGGTTTGTTCGGGCTGTAATTTTTTAAGTAATTCGACCCTGTTTGGAGCGATGCCTAGCTCCTCTCTTAATTCACGTAATGCTGTTTCCCAAAGACTGGTATCGCCTACTTGCCAATACCCGCCTGGAAAACAAATGTCACCTGGATGAGAGCTTAAGTGCATGCTGCGTTGGGTAAGAATCAATGAGTCAGTTGCTTTTTCATGCAAAACAACAACAGCGGACGGCCCAGGTAGTTCATTGGTGTTCAAGGGGTTAGGAAAGTCCATTCACAATCGCTGCTATTTTGGTAAAACATTCACAATATTCATCTTCCCAATTGGAGTCAATAACAATGCCGCCGCCAGCCGATAAATACAAGGTATTCTCTTTAGCAATTATCGTTCGAATGGCTATATTGCTATCAACCCGCCCATGCAAAGAAAAATAAGCAATACTGCCGCAATAGACCCCACGAGAAAAAAGCTCGTGTTCACTGATAATCCTCATCGATTCACGTTTAGGTGCTCCTGTAATTGAGCCTCCAGGAAAACACGCAGCAAGAACCTCTGATGGCGTAACTGTATCCAAATAGCGGGCTTCAATGTTACTAACAAGATGATGAACCGCTTTAAAACTTTGCACCTCACACAATGAAGTGACATGAACACTTCCGGGGATCGCAATTTTACTCAAGTCATTGCGAAGTAAATCAACAATCATCACATTTTCAGCATGATTTTTAGCACTAGCCACAAGGGATGCTTTTAATTGATCATCTATTACAGCGTTAGTTGATCGTTTTGCAGTGCCTTTGATAGGAGACGTTACTACCACGCCATCATCCATAGACAAAAAACGCTCAGGAGAAAAACTAAGAATATCCCCCTCTATACGGTGCATAAAAGCAGAGTAAGGCACAGGATTATTTAATCTAACACGCTTGTAAAGCTCCCATGGGGAGCCGCTATACCGGCCAAGAAAAGGCTGTGTGTAATTCACCTGGTAGGCACGACCAGAAATTAACGCCTGGTGTATATCATCAAATGCTTGATGATAATCATCTTTACCAATAATAGGAATAAATGCTTGGTGCAACGTAAACGGTTTATATACCCTTGTTAAGCCCTTCCAGCGTGCGCGTACTTCATTAATGATCGCCATCGTTTCAGGTCTACGGTTAGCAGACATTAAACTAACCCGTTTCAATTTGTGATCTGCAATAATTGCCCAATCATAAAACTGCATATCGATTAGTGGCATATCATTGCAGGCGTGTGGCGTTGAGGCAATGCCTGCAATGATCTCGCCTAAATCGTAGGCAATATAACCAATTGCTCCACCTTGAAAAGGAAGATCGCACAAGGATGATGCTTTCGGCAACATGCTTTGAAGTTGGTTAAATGCATCATGTATATTGGATGCGCTTCGCAAAACCTTGAACGAGTCATAAGGATAGGCTGTTACAATATCGTAGCGCCCACGTTGCTTATCACTGCTTTCTAGCAAAACAAAGCCCGGCAAGTCACTTAATGCATGGTAACGTGTTATCAAATCATCTGTATAAACCAGATTGTCAATGATCAAATTAGTTTACCTTTGTATAAAAAATTAATAAAAAAATCAAAGAAGTAGGCCACACTGCACAATATCAAGTTAATCCCTCATCCTCAAGATTAAGGTAGCATGAGGGATTGCTGGTTTTTGTAAAAAAATATGAGTATTCTATGCCAACATGTTGCTTACAAGGAGATAAATCGTGACAACAGTCGTTGCCCGCTTTGAAATACCATATGTTCAACTACTCAATGAAAATGGTGAACTTTGCGGTCCATTGCCCTCTTTTGCCAACGATAAATCAGTGTTGCTCGAATTATACCGCACCATGGTGAGTACACGCACGTTTGACAAAAAAGCCATTGCGCTACAACGCACCGGAAAAATGGGCACTTATGCGCCAATTAATGGGCAAGAAGCCATTTCAACCGCCATCGGGCACGCCATGAAGCCAGACGATGTATTTGTACCCTACTACCGTGATTATGCAGCTCAATTCCAACGTGGCGTTAAAATGTCAGAAATTCTCGCCTACTGGGGCGGCGATGAGCGCGGTAGCCAATTTGGCGCATGCTCTGAAGACTTACCGATTTGTGTGCCTATCGCCTCCCAATGTTTACATGCGGCAGGGGTTGCTTTTTCGTTCAAATACCGCCAAGAAGATCGCGTTGCGGTCGTTTGTATTGGAGATGGTGGAACGTCAGAAGGTGATTTTTATGAGGCTATGAATGTTGCCGGTGTCTGGAATTTACCGATTGTTTTTGTGGTCAATAACAACCAATGGGCTATATCGGTCCATATCAATAAGCAAACGGCCACAAAAACTATCGCTCAAAAGGCAATCGCCGCAGGTTTTGACGGTATTCAAGTTGATGGCAATGACATTCTAGCTACCCGTCAAGTCGTAGGTGATGCGATTGAAAAGGCACGGCGCGGTGAAGGCCCAACCCTTGTGGAAGCCATTACTTATCGTCTTTGTGATCACACCACAGCCGATGATGCGACACGCTATCAACCTAAAGAGCATGTTGATGAAGCCACTAACAAGGAACCCCTCAGGCGGTTCAAACACTTTTTAGAACAACAACATGCGTGGGATGACGCTCAAGAAAAATCATTAATTAACACCTGTTCTATCGAAGTTCAACAAGCGGTTGACGACTATTTAAATCGACCCGGACAACAGATTTCTAGTGCATTTGATTATCATTTTGCGACACTTCCTAGTTATCTGATTGAACAAAGAGCTATAGCAATGGAGAACGCAGCTCATGGCTGATATAACATTAGTAGAAGCAGTAACCCAAGCCCTCGCCTATGAATTAGCTCATGATGAAAACGTGATCGTATTTGGTGAAGATGTCGGTAAAAATGGTGGCGTATTTCGAGCAACGGCCGGCTTACAAGACCAATTTGGTGAGCGTCGTGTATTTGATTCACCACTGGCAGAATCAATGATTGCAGGACTTGCGGTTGGTATGTCCGTTCAAGGATTAAAACCGGTTGCTGAATTTCAATTTATGGGTTTTATATACCCAGCCATGAATCAAATTATCGCGCATGCCGCACGCATGCGAAATCGTACGCGTGGTAGGCTTCATTGCCCAATTGTATTTAGAGCCCCTTTTGGTGGCGGTATTCGAGCACCTGAACACCATTCGGAAAGTACAGAAGCCCTGTTTGCTCACATACCGGGATTACAAGTCGTTATTCCATCATCGCCCAAGCGTGCTTATGGTCTTTTACTAGCGGCTATTCGTAATCCTGATCCTGTCATTTTTCTTGAGCCCAAACGTATTTATCGACTCGTTAAGCAACCAGTAGCCGATGATGGTAAAGCACTTCCGCTTGGCAAGTGTTTTACCTTGCAAGAAGGGGATGATGTAACGTTGGTAAGTTGGGGTGCAAGCATGCACGAAACCCTTCAGGCAGCAAAACAATTAAGCGAAGAAGGCGTGTCTTGTGACGTCATTGATGTAGCAACCATCAAACCACTAGACATTGAAACCATTCTTGTCTCTGTAGAAAAAACCGGGCGTTGTGTGATTGTCCATGAAGGGGCGAAAACATGTGGTGTAGGCGCTGAAATTTCCGCTCAAATCATGGAAAATTCTATGTCAGATCTACTGGCCCCTGTGCAACGAATAACTGGCTATGACGTGGTTATGCCCTATTTTCAATTGGAAAAAAACTATCTACCAAGCATTTTGCGAATCAAAGAAAGTGTTATGAGCCTAATGGAGTAATGATGAATATTTTTAATTTGCCAGATCTGGGTGAAGGTTTACCTGATGCAGAAATTCATGAGTGGTTTGTAAAAGAAGGTGATAAGGTCAATCTTGATGAGCCATTAGTATCAATGGAGACAGCAAAAGCTGTTGTTGATGTTCCCTGCCCCCAAGCCGGCATCATCGTTAAAATTTATGGTAAACCAGGTGATGTTATTAAAACTGGCGAACCGTTGGTCGCGTTTGCCGCAGAAAATGCCGTTCGTGTCGACAAAGGAACCGTCGTTGGCAATTTAGAAGAAAGTAATGATGTTAGCCATGACCATTTTATTGTAGGTTCCGGAACGTCTCGCCAACGTGTGAAAGCAACACCTGCTGTGAGACTGCTTGCTAGAAAACTAAACGTTGATCTCAATGCATTAAAAGGTAACGGTGAACACGGGATGATTACTCGCGAGGATGTCATGGAAGAATCTACGCGAGCATCAACACCGCCAGATGGATTTGAACCCTTACGTGGCGTAAGACGTGCGATGTTAGCTAGCATGGTGCAGTCACATCAAGAAGTTGTACCTGTGAGTATTTTTGATGAGGCAGATATTCATGCATGGAAAGAACAAAGCGACATTACGCTTCGCCTAATTCATGCTATTACGCATGCATGTGCCAAGGAGCCCTCACTAAATGCATGGTTTAGTTCGTCACACAACGCCCGAAAGACGTTTGAGCAAATTCATTTAGGCCTTGCAATGGACAGTGAAGAAGGCCTTTTCGTGCCAGTTATTCATGACGTTACAGATCACTCAGACACAGATTTGCGTAAAATCATTAATGATTTCAAAAAAGCAGTTAGTGAACGTGCTGTTCCCCCGGAGAAATTAAAGGGTTCAACCATTACTCTTTCTAATTTCGGTAAATTTGCAGGTCGATTTGCAAGCCCCATCATTGTCCCACCCATGGTAGCAATTCTTGCCGTAGGTAAATTGTACGAAGGTGTAGTCAGTAATAAAGGCGTTATTGAAGCGCATCGGTTATTGCCATTGTCATTAAGTTTTGATCACAGAGCGGTCACTGGTGGTGAAGCAACACGCTTTTTAGGTGCCATAATCGAGTCTCTTCAGAAACCTTGATGGCATACCTTCGTGGATGAGTTATGAAAATTTACGTGTCTCGAAGCCTATTGCAACATTCATCAAGGCTTCAAGACGGCGTGAATTCCCCATCAGCCCGAATGGATAGCGATAATTACATGGAGTAAAAAATTTAAATTAAAGAGTGACTACACTTATTGTTTTCTAT
>CAXNER010000045.1:0-7033 GCA_964201315.1 Legionellaceae bacterium | reverse complement strand
GTCCAAAAGTGACACGCCATCAATAGCAATTACATTTTCAATACCAGCAATTTTGACTACTTTAGCACCCAGCTCATCCAAGACGGCCTCGGTGCGTCCCAGTGTCGCCCCATCAGGTAATAATACGTTTAGAATTAAATATCCCTGATCTTCAATGGGGATAAACCCCGTAGGAATACGGCTTAAACCCAAAATAGCCAAGACTACTAAAATGCCGCCAATAATACATACCCGACCACTCCTATGTACAAGCCTATCCATAAATCGAATATAGGTGGCTTCAACGGGGTTATACATACGATCAAACGCGCGATAAACAACATTTTTCTTTTTTTGATGATCCACAGGTCTGAGCCATAACGCACATTGCGTTGGTTTCAACGTCATTGCGTTAATGGCACTAATAAATGCGGTTGCAGCAATTACCAACGCAAATTGAGCATACATAGCGCCTGTTAATCCTGGCATAAAACCAGCGGGCACAAATACAGCCATGAGGACTAACGTGATACCAAGAATCGGTCCAATGAGTTCCTTCATGGTTTCAATAGCTGCCTTTTTCGGTGGAACCCCTCGCTCAATGTGTTGAGAAACACCTTCAACAATGACTATTGCATCATCTACAACAATACCAATGGCTAAAACCAATGCAAACAACGTTGACAAATTTATACTAAACCCCAATAAAAGCATTGCTATAAAGGTACCGATGATGGTTACCGGTACGGTAGTCGCTGGCACCAACGTTGCACGGAAATTCTGCAGAAAAACCAAAATAACAAGCAATACTAAAATGCCCGCCTCAAACAATGTTTTATACACTTCATCAATAGATGCTTTTACAAAAACGGTAGTATCAAATGGAATAGAGTATTTAAGCCCCGGTGGAAATTTTTCGGCCATTTTCGCAACTGTTTTACGGACTTCGGTAGCAACTTGTAACGCATTAGCACCCGGTAGCTGATATATTCCAATGGCTGCAGCAGCTTTACCATTTAATTTAGCCAGCTGACTATAGTTAGATGAACCAAGTTCCACTCGTCCCACATCCCTAATACGTACAATTTGCGCACTACTACTGGTGTTTGCTTTTTGATTAGGATCGGTCGATTGTGTTTTGATAATGATGTTACCAAATTCCTCAGGGGTAATGAGCTGACCTGGCACGTTTACAGTCAGCTGGTAGGGTTGAGATCCTGCCGTTGGCGGGGCCGCAATCTGTCCTGCTGAAATCTCCTTGTTTTGATTACTGATGGCCTGGATTACGTCTTGTGGATTTAAAGAATAGGCATACATTTTTTGCGGATCAAGCCAAATCCGCATCGCATAAGAGCCTGATCCAAATATAGATACATTACCTACACCAGGCAAACGCTCTAACTTATTTTGCATATTTATTGCGGCATAATTATTTAAAAATAAACCGTCATATTCACCATGCTCCGCGGTTAAAGTAATAAATTGCAAAATAGCCGTGGATTTTTGTTGTACTAGAACGCCTTGTTGCTGAACGGCCTCAGGCAACTGTGCCAGTGCTGCTTGCACACGATTTTGTACAAGCATTTGAGCAAAATTAAGATCAGTGCCTATTTCAAAAGTGACAATTAACGTATAAGAGCCGCTATTGGTATTGGTGGATTGCATATAGAGCATTTTTTCTACACCATTAACTTGTTGCTCAATGGGTAGTGCCACTGTTTTAACCAGCGTATTTGCATCAGCGCCAGGGTATGTAGTCGTGACTTGAATAGTTGGCGGGACAATGGCAGGGTATTGAGACACCGGTAAAATACCAATAGCAATTATTCCAACAAACACTAGAAATAGTGCGAGGACATTGGCGAGTACTGGGCGATCAATAAAAAATTCAGAAATCATTTTTCTTTTTTCTCACTTTGAACAGGTGCAACCCGATGACCAGGTATTGCATACTGTAACCCAGAAATTACGACGTTATCCTGTGCCTCAAGTCCCTTTACAATGGCGCGTATGCCTTGTTCTAGAGTGCCTGTCACCACGCGTTTTTGTATCACGACGTTATTTTTATCTACAACCAAGACGTACGCACCAATTTGATCGTACTGCACTGTCGAATCAGGTATGGTCAACTGTGGTGTAGCTTTAGATATGGGTATACGAACCTGGACAAAGAGGCCTGGCAATAGCGTGGTATCCTTATTGTGCAATAGCGCTCTGAATTCTATGGTACCTGTTGAAGCATTCAACCCTGTATTGACAAAATCAAGTTTACCCTCGTGCAAAAATGATGTTTCATTTTGCATTCGAACATAGACAGAAATGGTGTTAAGGTCTTTTGGTTTAAAATTTTGAAGCCGCGCGGCTTCTCGAATTTTAATTAAATCCAATTCATTTAGATTAAAATACACATAAATGGGGTCAATCTGCTGAATCGTTGCTAAATCAGTTGCTGCACCATTACCTACTAAATTCCCTGGGTCAACCAGATGACGGCCCATTCGCCCATCAAATGGAGCGAGAACATGGGTATAACTGTAATTAATCGCAGCAACTTCTGCATCGGCGACTGCTTTAGCAATTTCCGCGTTGAATTCATCAGCCTTGGCAGCCCATTTTTCTACATTATTTAGAGAGGTGGCATTTTGTTTATACATATTTTTCTGCCGCTCGTATTCTGACTTGGCATATTTATACGACGCTTTTTGCACATCAACCGACGCTTCTGCTGACTTTAACTTTTCCAAGTAGGGTTTTGGCTCAACAATAAATAACTCTTTGCCCTTTTTGACAAAAGTACCATCGGTAAATTCTACAGCCTCTAAATAACCTTCGATACGTGCGACTAAATCTACGGCATTGAAAGCCACCATTGTACCTGTCTGAGTGACATACTCCGTCATTTTGGTCAATTTAGGCCTCTGAATGACAACACTGGGTAATGATAAAGGCTCTGCTTTATTTTTTGTGAAAAAGCGTATCATCCCATTCAAGATGAAAAAAATAGCCCCCACTACAATCACTGTTTTTATGATTAATCGTTTATCATGATCTATAGTCATATTCATCACCAATTTGGGAGATAACGTTCTTTTCTCAGTTGCTTTTTCGTTACGGACGGCTGATGATTTTGCTGTTTAAGCAAGCTACCCCAATGGGTTCGCCGAGCCATCTCTTGTTTGATCTGTGCTGGAACAATATCGTTATTATTGCGAATTTGCCAGCCACCACCAAGTGCCTTATAAAGTGCAACCAGGGCTTTGGGAATTTCACCTTGAACCTCGGTTAATGACGTCTGAACCCTAAGCTCTTGGCGCTCGGCGTCTAGTACTGGCGTGAAATCTGACTCACCCTCCTGATAACGGATTATGGCTAATCGAGTAGATTTAACAGCCGCAGAATCGGCTGTTTTAAGGTATTTTTCTGATTTCTTGTACTCAATAAACTGAGTAATATTGTCTTGTACTTCTTGTTGCGCTTGCAACACCAAATTAAGATAATTTAACAAAGCCTGCTGGAAAACAGCATCTTGAGCCCGTACGGAGTTAGTGATTTGGCCATAGTTTAATATTGGCCAGCTAAAGGAAGGGCCTGCAGCGAATGATCGATTTCCCCAATGCAGTAGATCACCCAGTGAATTAGTACCTATATTATTAGAGGCAAAAACAAAGTTTCCGGCCAGCGAAAATGAAGGGTATAAATTAGCTTCTGTTGCACCTATCGCCTCAGATTGGGCAATAGCTTGCATCCGTGCTTGGTAAATATCAGGGCGTTGCGCTAATGTTTCTTTAGGAATACCTACGGCTACCGTTGATGGTGCTTGTGGAATCCCTCGTTTTTTTACAAGTAACGCATCAACACAATTTGGAGTCTCGCCCAATAAAACTGCCAATGAATCCTTTTGATTTTGCAATTTACTGACATAGGTCGGTAGTGTTGATTGTGTTTCGGAATACTCTGTCTGAGCCTGTTCTACATCGAGTAAGCTTGTTTCACCAGCACTAAACCGGGCTTTAGCTATTTTAAGACCCAAGGCCTGCACTTGAATATTATTTTTTGTAACTTGTATCAATTTTTCGGTTGTGCGGATATTAATATATGCAGTGGCAATATCTGCTGTAAGCGTTACTAAAGCGTTATCGTAAGCCGCATAGGCGGCTAAGAAAGCAGCGTCATTGGAGAGAATAGCCCTCCTGTATTTCCCCCAAAAATCAATCTCCCAGTTGGCCGAAATACCTAATAGCGCCGTGTCAAAATAAGTTGGTAAAACATCCTGAAGTGAGGAACCCCCAATACGTTGATGCGAATAACTCACGGTTAACGCTTGCTGCTGGGGATAGAGTTCACCGACAACTTGTGCAAGCTGCGCTCTAGCTTGTAGAACGCGAACGCCAGCGCTTTGTAACGATAAGTTATTTTGGTAACCTTGGTTTATTAAAGATGTAAGGGTTGAATCATGAAAAACCGTCCACCAATGGGCATCTTGGATAGGGGCTTCTTTCATCGCTTTGTCTTGTTTTAACCAATGGTCAGTAACTTTTTTTATCGGTTCTTTGTAATTAGGACCGACCATGATACACGCACTCAAGCACATGCATGACATTATCGTAATAATTTTAAGCATATACGCTATTATTTCCCTACTATTATCGTCAAAAACAGTTGTGATTCTATGGTGTGAGAGATCAAACCTGTTTTTTCTACGATGATGACGTCCATTCTACAAAATCACTTTAGCAGTTTGATGTAATGATTACTATTGTGGTGAAAAAAGAGTAGGACTTATGCAATCTAGGTGTTGCGTAAGTCCTAAAGATATTTTATTTGTTAACCGAATGGACTAGATTTGGGATCCCAAACATCATTGATTGAGGGCTCAACAGCTATGTCGGATGGTTTTTTTCCGAAAAACGGGATAGGTGACTGCCGTTCTGTAGAGTAGATATTATTAGTGGATTCTGGGGCTTTTGGTGTCGTTGGTTTGTCAAACAGTAATGTCGTGAACGTTGAGTTGGATGCATCCACCACTTCTTTGCGAAATCTAAGCGAGTGGAGCGTTTCATTGGAAAATATATCATTCTCATCAGTGGAGAGTGTAGGTTTTGAGCCTGTTTTTCCATACACAATAGCAACGCCATGACGAATTTTTTCACGAATGATGCCATATAATTCTATGGATTTATTGACCAGATAAGAGACTGGGTATAAAAGTGTAGCAATGTTTGTAAGCAATAGGCCCCCGATAAATCCAGCACCATGAGAGACCGCTTTTGATAAACTAACACCAAAGAGTGGGATGAAAAACTCTATTAATTTGGTCACGAGGTAAGGCATCGCTGCAACTAGACTACCAATGACAACAGAGCCTATATTCTAACTTTTTGCAAAATAATTAATTGGAGAGAGGGTGATGAAGTTCTTTGAAAAAGCAGCTGTTTCTGCAATATATGAGGCAAATTTATTCAACTTGTCATAAATGAAGTTTAATGTTGAGCGCAAAGCCCATAATACGGCATCTAGTGTATAAACGGCCAATCCTAGTAAGGCACCGACAGGGGCGCCTACGGCACATCCCACTATGTCTCCTATCCAACCAAATAATCCGCGAAATAAGCTGACCTGTGTACCATCGCCGTACGATATAGGGATTTTTTTCCAGTAATCTTGATAATTTGGGATCCAAAATAGTGCGCTTAGCGCATCAATTACGAGTCCTGGGATGCCGGTTATAGTTCTTAAAGCTCTTCGTGTTAATAGATAACCTACGGTCCAACCTTTGAGAGCGTATGAATACATTAATGGTACCTCTAAGTGGTTTTGTGGCTGTAAAATAACCGGGGTGTTCATTTTACAGCCTGTTTGTTAAGGGAGCATTAAATAAATGAACAAAATGCACACATTCATGCTTGTGTTGTTTTGTGGTAACCACCCAGATGCTTTTTGTATAGGATTAGGACTTACGTAAAACCTAGATTGAATGATGTGGCAAAATGGCGTTAAGATGGGGTGCTGAAGAGGGACGTCGTTCGTGGCATGTTCCCTCTCCTTGTTACAGAGAAAGGACTCTATGATAACTGGAATCGGTGTATTACAAATTGCCTTGTATCTAATTGTTTTGCTTCTTCTTGTTAAGCCGCTAGGTTGGTACATAGTACAGGTGTATGAGGGCAGAATTTTTCGTATACATCGTCCTATTGGTTTTTTTGAGAGACTCTTGTATCGACTTTGTTGTATTCAGAGTGATAAGGGTATGGATTGGAAGCAGTACTTGTCTGCGATGCTCTGTTTTAATTTTATGGGGTTGATAGCGGTATATCTAATCCAGCGAACGCAGTTTTATCTACCGCTAAACCCACAGCATTTTTCAGCACCGTCTGCTCATTTAGCGTTTAATACGGCTGCTAGTTTTATTACAAATACAGATTGGCAATCCTATAGTGGTGAAACCACTCTAAGTCATTGTTCTCAAATGCTCGCCCTTACCACGCAAAATTTTGTTTCTGCAGCGACAGGGATGTCCTTGCTGGTGGCGTTAATTAGGGGTATCACACAACATGAACGTAAAACATTGGGTAATTTTTGGGTCGATGCGGTGCGCGGGATAGTGTACATACTGCTTCCATTGTCGTTTGTTTTTTCAATCATTCTTGTTTCTCAGGGCGTTATTCAAAACTTTAAACAAAATCAAACGGTAAGTCTGATTGAGGGCAATAATCACAAACACTTGCCTTATGATTCAATGGGGAGGCCCTTGAGGGAGACGCCCAATGTTATAAATATAGAAACAGAGGGGGTGTTAGAGCAAATTATTCCAATGGGGCCTGTTGCCTCTCAGGTAGCGATTAAACAATTAGGCACGAATGGTGGCGGTTTTTTTAATGCCAACTCAGCACATCCGTTTGAAAATCCTACTGCACTTTCTAACTTTATTGAGATGCTCGCCATTTTCTTAATTCCAACAGCGTTATGTTTCTGCTTAGGAAAAATCAGTGGCAATCTGCGTCAAGGTATTGTGATTTTGTCGGCGATGACGCTGTTGTTTTTAGGCATGTATTGG
>CAXNER010000044.1:0-7072 GCA_964201315.1 Legionellaceae bacterium | reverse complement strand
AAGTTAAATACAAAGTTGTGGCTTGACAAAAAAACGGAAATTTAATAATAAAAAGTGGAGAAAAGTATGTTAAAACTGAAAAAAACAGCTATAGCGGTTCTTGCTTTGGGTAGCAGTGCTGTATTTGCTGGCACGATGGGTCCTGTATGCGCACCTGGCAATGTTACTGTTCCTTGCGAACGTACAGCCTGGGATTTTGGTGCACAAGCGTTATATCTTGAGCCAAGCTTGGCTGGTTCGGGCTATGTTGGATCAACCGTTACTGGCACAAATGAAAGATATAACAACCCTGGTTTGCGTTGGGGTTGGGGCTTCATGATCGAAGGCTCATATCACTTCAATACCGGTAATGATTTGAACTTGAACTGGTACCATTGGAACAGATCATCTCATCATGACTTCGCTAATGGTCTTACAACCATCGATGCGGCTTATGTTGGTGATGTCGATTTCAATGTTAAGCCTAAATGGGATGCTGTTAACTTAGAGTTTGGTCAGCATGTTGATTTTGGTGATGCAAGATTTGTTCGTTTCCATGGCGGCGTTCAATATGCTCGCATTCAATTGCAGGGAAATCTATCGGCTAACGGTTATCAGGTAGTGGGTTTGTCAGGAGTGCCAGGTGCTCTCGTAAGTACGCCTATTGCTAATAGTTCTAAGATGACATACAACGGCTTTGGTCCTAGAGTCGGTGCTGATTTAAATTATGGATTCGGTAACGGTCTTGGTATTTATGCAAAAGCTGCCAGTGCCTTGTTGGTTGGTCAAAGAAGCTTCGACGTAGATAGCAACGTTGCAATATTGTCGGTCACAAGCGGCTTTACTGGTATTTCCGGTTCTCAAAATCAAGTAGTTCCTGAAGTTGAAGCGAAATTGGGCGCAACATACACCTATACTATGGCACAAGGTGACGTTAGCCTGGACCTAGGTTGGATGTGGCTTAATTACTTCAATGCTGAACACATTGGTCTTGGTGGTGGTGTAACACAAGAAATAAATTTTGCTCTACAAGGACCATTCGTTGGTCTGAAGTGGGTTGGCAACGTAGCTTAATTTTAAGCTATAACGTAGTATTTAAAACCCATCACTTTGTTGATGGGTTTTTTTTCGTATTAAATTTGATTCATCATATAAAAAGTAAGGTGTGTTGCTTATTTTTTGTAGCTAATCCACGCTAGCCGAGCCCACTAAATAAAGTTATTTCTCCGCGCTTGAAGTATAGCCAGCTGACGGAGTGCGCGTTATAATCGCCACTCAGTAAAAAAGTTAGCCAGGAGCGCTATTGCATGAACCACAAAGTTTTATTTTGTATCATTACCCTCTGCTCTTCCAACATGATGGCCGCCTCTGATGAGAGTCAAGATTTACAACGAGAAGTTAAACGATTACAGCAACAAACCCTAAATTTACAAAACCAGTTAAATCATCTACAAAAGAAAATGGTCAAAGCACCTAAAACCATAGAAAGCCAAAAACCAGTCGCAAAAGTAGCGCCAACCAGGTCTAAGCCAAAAATGACAACACCCGACAAATCATCAGGTGCGGCAGCTGGTGTATTTCATAGCAGTTCGATTACAGTACACCGCTTGGACAATGATCCAGAGTCACTGGAATTTTATCCAACCGCATTGGTCGCCGATGAGCATGTTGTAACGTATATTGCGGGAACGCCCGTGGTTTCATCGCCTTATTTAGGAAGCCGACCGGCGTTTGATGGCTCTGATTATATTGTTAATATTTCCAGTATCAACCGTGACATTCGGCTAATGCAACAGCGCCGTCGTTTGTATCGCGCTTATGAAAGCATTGGGTACCCTATACCACATATGCCAATTATAGCTCTAAGTGGAAAGGTAGAGCCGGTGGCCAAGGTGGGCGATCCGTTTAATCGAGATAGAACAGGTGATTTGACTCTGGGTACGGGTGAGCTGGATGTGGCTGCTATTCTTAACGATAAAGTAGAAGCTTATATGTCGTTAGCCTATGATTCATCACCCCCAGATGTGGGTGGCCAAAGGTTATCAAATTCATCCGTTGATTTAAACATGGGTTTTGTCAATATTGGTGATTTAGATGAAAGCCCTTTCTATTTCACAGGGGGGCAATTGTATGTGCCTTTTGGGCGTTTTTCAACGGCAATGGTGAGCGCGCCACTGACCATGATATTTTCACGGACGAAATCACGACCATTTATATTGGGCTATAAATCGCAACAAGACTCTGGGCTCTTTGCTGCAGTGTATGGATTTTCTAGTGATACAACACTTGGATCATCAGCTGTTGGTGGTGTGAATCTGGGCTATGTTATTGATACAGGGAAACTTACCGGTGAGATTGGTGCAAGTATCATCAGCTCCGTAGATGATGCTGGTGGAATGCAGTTTACCGGCTCGACACCAGGGACCACGTTTGGCGGCTTTTCATCGGCTACGAACGGAAATGAAGCTGTGCATAAAATTCCAGCCGCTGGTGTGCATGGACATTTGAGTATCGACAGGTATAACTTTACTGCAGAGTGGGTAAGCACCACCAGTGATTTTAGACCTCAGGATTTAAGTTTTAATGGGCGGGGTGCTAAACCTTCCGCGGCCCAATTGGAGGCTGCTGTCACCTTTAAAACCTTTGATAAACCCGCGTCTGTTGCATTTGGCTATCAATGGTCCAAAGACACATTGGCGCTAAATTTGCCAAAACAACGCCTCAGCGGTGTGTTTAATATATCCATCTGGAAAGACACCGTGGAGAGTCTAGAGTATCGGCATGATATTAATTTCAGCAAAAATCAATATGCCAATGGCGCCTTTCCAGTAGGTTCGCCAAATGCTAATACACTCGGCCCTGGCGGGGCTAGCGACACTCTCCTTGCGCAGATTGGCGTGTATTTTTAGCCAAACATACGCCTAAGAAAGACGTTTGATTTTTATCTCAGCCATCGTTCTACGAACGATGGCTTCCACTTCGTACTATTTTATGATAGAAGAGTAGTTTTAGTTAGGATTGTAGTAATGGCGATTAAATCAGATAGATGGATAGAAAAAATGGCAACGGAGCACGGCATGATCTCCCCGTTTCAGTCTGGACAGGTGCGAGAAAATGAGACCGGGCGTATTATTTCCTATGGTGTTTCTAGTTACGGCTATGATGTTCGTTGTTCCAATGAGTTTAAAATATTCACCAATATTAATTCGGTTATTGTCGATCCTAAAGCATTTGATGAGAATAGTTTTGTTGATGTGCATGCCAATGTTTGTATTATTCCACCCAATTCCTTTGCGCTAGCGCGCACAGTTGAATATTTTCGTATTCCTCGCAATGTATTGACCATTTGCCTTGGCAAATCAACCTATGCTCGCTGTGGGATAATTGTTAACGTCACTCCACTTGAACCAGAATGGGAAGGGCACGTGACGCTTGAATTTTCAAACACAACACCGCTTCCTGCAAAAATATACGCCAACGAAGGTGTCGCTCAAATGTTATTTCTGGAGGGAGATGAGGTTTGCGCTGTTTCATACCGTGACAGGGGCGGAAAATATCAAGGGCAAACGGGCGTTACCTTACCGCGCACATAATTTTAGGTTCTAAACACTAACATTGATTAAGGTCACGTTAGTGAATAGAACCTAATCATCATCACTAATTGGTTTGTTTTCTTTTGATGCGTCTACGCGTTCACGTAATTCCTTTCCGGGCTTGAAGTGAGGACTGTATTTAGCATCCGTTACCACTTTTTCGCCTGTTTTCGGATTATGAGCGTTGCGTGGTGGCCGATAATGCAATGAAAAGCTGCCGAACCCGCGAATTTCAATGCGTTTTCCTTTAATAAGCGCGTCGCTCATTAATTCAAGAATATGGTTAATACTGTCTGTAACCTGTTTCTCAGGCAGTTGAGTTAGTTTTGCAGCAAGGTTTGCAATGAGCTCAGATTTAATCATACCTACCTCGGTTGGCCGTGTGGTACTGCAGTAGTTTAACGCCTCATCTTAAAGAAAAGCAGTATCGAAAATTAGCATACTGTTGTTCTATCAAGAACACACCAGAGTCGTCACAATTATTCATGCTATGTTATTAGTATAGACTTGAAAATAAATTATTCAATGTTATCAAACAACTGTAAATGGTTTTTTCGTTGCTGTAAATGGTAGCCGTGGTTTAATCAGCAAATCCTAGTGGCATCGGTAACGCCGGCCTAGTATGGCACCATCGTTATGTTATGAAGATTGGGGTCTACTTATGTTTGATATGCGCTCTTGAATGTAGGCCTTGACTGGCCCCCAACTCATGTAAACCGTTGTTATTTTAGTTACAATAAATGCTTCAGAAGAAAGTTTTTTACTAGTGGTAATGATGATAGTCCCGGTATTTACTTGTTGCATGTGCTGATTTATTTTGCTCCAAGTTTCTCCAAAAAAAGCGGTGGCATTTATAAAAACAAGGGTTGCGTCACTGAAATCACAATTCAAAAAATTGGCATTTATAAAATCGAGCACGCGCGCTTTTTTAGCATAATAAGGAAGCTCTAGGAGACGTTGTTGTTGGTTTAGAGCGGCATTGTGCAATAAGGTAAATAATTCGATACCACAGCTTTTATGTATGTTAAAGACCATCGTGCATGCAAGCACGGCAGTTCCTGTACCGCTCCCTAAATCATAAAATACCGTTTTGGCGTTTGGCTTAGTTAAACTAAGTAGCGCTATAAAAGGGATGAATTCGATTTCGCCATAAGTGTAGTCGATTGCGTCAAGATCAGTCCTTGAATGACGGGACAAGGAAAACCCATCAACACTGCGGAATAGGTGCTGATAAGCGCTTTGATGCCTCGCTAGCTCACCTTCTTTATACCACTGCTTTATGACTGCCTGTTGCCTCCATCGGGGGTAGCAAGCAACGACGCACAATACTATCAGTATAATCGGTAGAATCAACATGCAAGGTAGTCTAGCTTAGAAATATTGATAAATGAATAGGCTTGATTTATCCTGCGCTGATAAAGCGCATGGCATGGGCAAACTGTTCGTAATAGAGCTTTCTGGACTATAACAAATACACCATGTTGTAAATTTTCGGTTAATATTTCCTTAATCTTTATTGATTAAAATGGAAATAATATCAAAGTGTGGAGAGGGCAATGGCCCCTGAAATCCAAAAATTCATCAAGCCAGGGTTTTTTGGCGCCCCTGTAACGCAATCTGTGGTACCTAGCAATCAGGGTAAAAAACCAGTTTTTGTTGATGTTGGTGGTGGTTTTAACGCTATAGCTGTGGGGATAATTGATAATTTTTTAATTTACCCACGCCGGATGAGCGGCCCGCTTTTGAAGACGCTACTTGATTGTCATTTTGGTTACTTCCCAGAACACCGTACAACAATGCCAGGCTTAGTGACAGCGACAGAACGGATGCAGTATCTTATCAAGCGAGTGGGAATGAGAGAGTTGGTGCAAAGCATGGCTTATTCTTTAAGACAAATGGCGGTTGATGAGTTGTGTGCTCATCCTAATCTATACCATAGTGCGTTCGTTTGGCATAATGTACAAATTTCACCAGAAGAGCTGCGTAAGTACACTACACAGATGGATGCGAACAGTATTGCAGCTTTAGCAAAAATGTTGAATATGCCTATTGAAGTACAGGTTATTGAGCGGCTTAAAACGTTACCAATGCGCCTGCGCTATAACCATCTTACTGATACAGGGATCCCTCCAGTTGTTATCAGATTGTTAGATGGCCATTATACCCCGCGTGTTATGTCAAGCGAACGTTTTATTTCACTGCAATCATTGCCAATACGCACACTAAAGCCTGTTGTGGATGCTATGGTAGACGATAGAAGTTTATCAGACATTTTTGCGATTATTACCGCGGATAATGCACACAAGCTTGGAGTATTTGAAAATATACATCGACGATTAGTGGCTATGGTTGTCGCTGGGGAACTCGGTAAAAAACATTTACTAGACGTCTATGTTAAAGGTGTCGCACCCAGTATTAATTTAGAGGCTGTTACTGTAGTGCATGGTAGTCAAGATTTTCTTATTGGAGTCCATCGGGGCGCTCTTTTTGCATCAGAAAAAATTACTTCTGTAGAGAGTCATGATCAGGCCCTTGTAGAAGAGCTCGTGCATGCTCTGGCACGGGCTATTAGTATCGGTGAAATGAGCGAAAATGCCGTTTTTAGCCATATTGATCAATTACAGGAAACTCAAGCAGGTCATGCCTTACGGGGCTAGGCCTTGCTCCAGTAGCCATTCTTTGTTGGCATGTTTTGACATGTAGTTGCGAATGGAGTCAGGCAAGATAACTAAACATTTTTGCCCTTTTTTTAATTCTGTTGCGGCCTGCAATGCACCCCACATAGCGGCGCCACTTGATCCGCCAACGAGAAGGCCTTCTTCGAGAATTAATTGTCGTGCAGTTCGGAATGAGTCAGTATCATTGGTTTTGATGTACGCATCGATTAGGCTATTATCGAGCACGTCGGGAAAAAAATCATACCCAATGCCTTCGACGAGATAGGACTTAACTTCATCCCCGCCACCTAGAATCGAGCCCTCAGGATCCACACCAATAATTTTAATCTTAGGATTGTATTCTTTTAAGCGTTTGGCGATACCTGTTATGGTTCCACCTGTTCCTACGCCCGCAACCACCATGTGTAAATCATCACCAAAATCGTCAATGATTTCTTTTGCAGTACCGTGATAGTGGGCGTTAGGGTTATCAGGGTTGGAGTATTGATCTAGGAGATGGGCGTTGGGAATTTCTTTTTGTAAACGTATAGCCAATGAGATATGGCTATCAGGATCATTCCACGCGGCTTCCGTTGGTGTTCTGTAAATAGTGGCACCTAAGCATTCAAGCACAACTTGTTTTTCATGGCTCATTTTGTTTGGCATGGTGATGATGACGGAGTAGCCCATGACCGCTCCAGCTAGCGCTATGCCAATACCCGTATTACCTGAAGAGGGCTCAATTAATGTATCGCCTGGTTTAATACGACCAGAACGCTCGGCGTTTTTTACCATTTCATAACCAATTCGGTCTTTGATGGATCCTCCAGGATTAAAATATTC
>CAXNER010000043.1:0-7105 GCA_964201315.1 Legionellaceae bacterium | reverse complement strand
CCCGGTGGATCTGGACGATTTTTCACGCGGCAGGGTTGGATGACGATAAAACGCAGGTAGGCGTGGTTGATTGAGAGTTCGTTTTGGCTGTTTTTTGATCTTGGTACTTTCGGAAATTAGGGAATAGGGCCTTTAAAACTCCTATACCCTGGTACTTCCAATGGTTCGGGTGTTGGTTGATTGTTGCTAAAAATCGAGTGGCTTGCAAGTACGATACTGGCTGTAACCCGTGTCAAATACCCGAGCATTTTTTCTCCCAATTAAGACAGATGAAGTAATTTGCGCAAACACGACTTTTACCTATATTCGCACGTTTAGGAATTAAACTGATCAAATATATCACATTAAATTCAAAAAACAAACCAAAACAGGGGCTTTTGTATATGGATTTATCTATTGAATCGCTCATTTTAGAGACCATTTTTAAAATCCTAAAAATACAGCTGTCTTTGTGTTGAACTGTGCAATATCACACCATAGCTGGATTGACTCTCTCTAAGCGCTTCAATAATAGTGGATCATCAGATTAGTTTAGCTGACTGTACAAAACTTGATTATGTCCGAAATTCTTATAAATTATAGTGCGATATATTTTGTTTTCATAAACATAGGTGGTAGCTATATGATGAAATCCAAGCTTTTTAAACAATTGGTTTGATTGATGATTTACAGGCGACACGGTTGTCCAGATCATATTAGAATCGCCTTTTGACAAATAATTGAGGCAATGATTGCCGAGTTGGAAACCAAGCCCGAGTGAACGGTAGGATTTATTCAAATATACTCCAGCAACATAAAATCCGTACCGATGCTGGGGTAAAAATTCATCAATACATGGATAATGCACGTTTGGACTAATCAAAAAAAATCCTAATAAATAATTATCTGTTGTCACAATGCCTCTGGAAAAACCATGGGCTAAGGATGATTGAATAATCGACTTAGCTGGCAGATAATATAACTCGCCCATTTCTTTACTTACTTCCTCCATGAGATCAAATATTGATTTTTGATAATCAGAAGTTAAAATAATTTCATGAAGTTCAGAAGAGTGAGTCAAGTATTTTCTCCAAGGATAGGTAACTTACTGAGATTATTTACATTAGCTATCCAAAGGGGCCTGGCATTTGTAATAGGGAAAAACTGGGTTGATTGGCCAACATAAGTAATAAAAATTACAAGTCGGTTACTATTTGAGAGATTATTAATGGCTTTGTGATAAATATTGGGATGGAAGGCTATTAATGTTCCTGCTTGACCCATTCCATAAACCAATCCATGTTGTTCTTTCGATAACTCTGCTACTTCGTCGGAAATAAAATAAGGTAGGTTGCCATTAAGATTTTGTTTATTGTTATTGTTTTCAACATCATTATGCAGGGTAATGCCGTGAAAATGGGTGCGTGGTATAAATACAGTAGGCCCGTTTAACTCGATTACGTCTTCCAGTAAAATGGCGATGTTAACGGCGTTCGGTTTAGCCATGCCATCGTACTCATGCCAATATTTAAAATCTTGATGCCAATCGTAATTGCTTTTATTTAGGGGTGAGTTGGGGTTAATTTTTAATTGAAACAGGTAATGTGGTTGTCCTAATAGCTTATAAACAAGATTTACCAAATCACTATGTATCGCCAATTTATAAAAGCTCGAGTCGTCTTGGTTGATATCAATTGCTACAGTACGCAGGATATCTTTTTCTCTATAAATGTGATGCTCGCTACGCTGCTGTATTAAAGTTGTGGC
Source organism: Legionellaceae bacterium (assembly GCA_964201315.1). Taxonomy (GTDB): domain Bacteria; phylum Pseudomonadota; class Gammaproteobacteria; order Legionellales; family Legionellaceae; genus CAXNER01. The sequence goes on along the minus strand of CAXNER010000043.1, from coordinate 5,359 downwards.
TTTATTTTTTAAAATAGCGGTATCAGAAAATGGTAAAAATCCTGGGATCAAAAAAACACCTTCTTTTTGATAGATTCCATGCTGCTGGTTATATCTACTCATGATACCGATAATAGTATATTTTATTACTTTTAATTGTAGACTAGGTGTCGGGCAAATTCCAGTAAATCGGGTTCTAAACCCAGGGCAAGATCGTCTAAATCATGGCTGACGCCATAATTCAGACGATATGTTTAATGCAAAGGATCGACAAACTAAAGCAAACATGATCAAATGTTCTTTTTTATTAAGAGAACATGCCAAGAAGTATCCAGGTACTGATATTGTGGGTAATAATATGGTCACGGGACGTCGGGTCGGTGGTTTTTTTAGTTTTGCGCTAGCGACTAGATAGGTAAATCCCGCATCCCATGTAAACCATCAATAATGTATTTAACATAGTTAATTTCAACTTCTGCCATAATACGATCGATTGTAATTTGTTGCCCGAAGTGAAGCGCTTTTATCGAATCCATAGCATACATTTTTTTACTTAATCTATCATATTTTTGGTAGCTTAGTTGTAAATGTTCCAATCGCTGTTGCTCAGCGGCATTGAGCGACTCTACTGAATTAATTAATTGTAATAATTGTTTCTGTACACCGTTAACTTGCTTGTTTTTCCAATCCATGTAGTGAGTTAAGGACTTATCTACTTTGTTATTACTATACATGGACGCGACGTTGTAACGTAGGAACACCGCCACATAGGGTTGGACCGGTTGATTATGATTATAATTATAAGCTGCATATTGTTGTGCCCCAGCTTGCAATTGCACAGACCAGTTGTATTGTTTTTCTAAATTATTACGGGTTAATTGCCGTTTTTTTTGGGCTATCCTAACGTTATTTAATAATTCAACAAGCCTTGTATGTTCAATTTTGGGAGGGGGATCAATGGCTAAATTAATACGGATGTCACGCTCCTCGTCGTCAAGTTTTTGTATTAATAAATCAACTTGATAATAAGCGTGTAGAGTATCATTTTGATGATCTATTTTTTTTTGAATAGTAGTTAGTAATGAATTTAATTTGTTTTTGGCGATTTGAATCTGTTTTAATTTAAAATACAGGGCTTGTCTTTGTACACTTGGAATTGCAAATTGTATTTGCAATTCTGCTTCCTGGGTCAGTTTATAATACTGGCACTCATCCTCGATTAACTGCCTTACTAGCTTTGCTTTGCTAAAATCAGACAGGTCTTTAGAAATAGCCGAAACCAAGTTATTTTGCACGAGTTCATTATTGTTAGAGTTTTGCACGCGCACGATGATATCTGGTGAGAGTAATAAGGTGCTTTTCGCTTTATTTTTTTCAGCAATATAAGTGCAATAGGCTTTGACATCAGCTGAAAATTCATTGTCTAAAATTTGAGAATACGCTAATTTTATACTGATGATAGTTAATAGAAAAATTCTAATATACACCGAATTTAATGCCTTAGAGTAATAATGGTTTGGATTTAAGGAATAGTAATTTTTTCTGCCCATCAATTTCATTATTGAATACTACCCCAATGAGCTGACCTTTTATATCTGATTTAAACATCGGGTGTTTAGAATATTCTTCTGCTTTATAAACACGTGAAACATGCCCCGATTGATAACACAAGACCATGTCTAACCAGCATGAATAAACCGGTGAACCCACTTTAGCATGTTTTAAATTACGATAAGGAACAAAAGCTACTGTTGTGGGTACTTTAGTCGCTAATATATACGGACTATTTTTCATTAAAGCAATCACTTGATTTCTCTCTTTGATATTTTTTTTAAGCCGTTCTGTGTTGACAGTTAAAGAAAAAATATCACTTTTATACTGGGCAATTTGATTCTCTAGCTCAGCTTTCCTGATTACCTTGTCCATGGCCACGAGGTTATTTGCTGATCCACTCAGAGTGCTGGCTGCATTCGAAAAATCCAAGGCACGTCGATTTAGGTTGTGCATACTGGCCTTAGCATCAACCAAATCGGAACGAATTTTACTTGATACTAGATGCGATGCAAGTGCCTCTTGCTTCGTAATGAGGCCAATTTTTAATTCTTTTTCGGTAACTGTTTCCCTGTTTTTAATTTTTGATAGTAACTGATTTAACTCAGCAACAGAGACGGTCTTTTCTTGGTATAGCGTGTATAAAATCTGGCTGTTTTTAGCATATTGCTCTGACTGTAATAGCATGCTTTTTTCAATACGAATCTGTAATTTTTGTGCAATCTCTAATAGAATTTTCTTATGGCCTAGTGCTTGTTCAAATGCGCTAAATTCGGCAACATTTTTGGTGAGTTCATGGTCTAATGCTAAAACGTGCTCTAAATGCATCATTACTTTTTCTTGATTGGGTGACAAAATAATAGGGACGGACCAACTTGAATTAGCAATAAAAAAAAGCATGCAAAAGCCATACCATAAAATAGAGCTAATTAACCCCGTCAGAAAAACAAATCCAATTAATCGATAGCTGTATAAGTAAAAATTTTGAATGTTTTTTATTTTCAATCTAATTTAATCCAATTTAAGTTGCTTTGATTCGGAGTTATCGCGTGTTACCCATCCTCCATCATCTAATGTGAAAATGGCGAATAATGTAATAATAATACTACTCACTGGGTACCAAAAAGCACCTAGTAGACGACAGAAAAGCAAATCAAACAATGAAATTCCTTTAAGATCGCTATAGTCTGATTGACAGGCGTAATAAAAAAATACCAAGACAACACAAGGCCCAAGAGTGAAATGGCATAAAACAATAGCCATGAGAGTGGCGATTACCTTCCCCGACAACCAAGCCGTAATGATTATTATATTCCAGATGAGTAAAACAAATACAGGAAATAAACTAAACGTAGCTGATAAAACACCATTATTAATTATCATTTGAGGTAAACAGTAGACTAATTGACAAAATTGACCTGTCGCAGAACGACGCCAACGCAATTGTTGTTTGGCGTATTGTGCTACGGTTGTTGGCACATTTGTATAACATAAAGCATTAGTATTAAGGTAGGTGTTATATCCCTCCAGCAGTAGCATCTGCGTTAAGGCTCTGTCCTCTCCATTGGTAATTTTTACTCCAAAAAAAGTTCGGTTAGCTATTTTATCTTTAATTTCATTGAAGCATGTGCGCCGAATAGCAACCAATGGGCCGCTGAGGCATTGTATTTTGCGAAATATATTTTCAGGTGACTTGATGATAAGAAAGGAGACGGCATAGGTTAGGGTCTGAAAGCGGGTCAGCCAGTTAACATTTGAATTACTGACACCGACTCGCCCTCCTACGGCAGCAATTTTTGATTCAGTAAAGCAGGACACCAATTCTTTTATGGCGTCAGGTTCGAAAATACAATCTGAATCGACACCCACAATAATTTCACCCGTAGAAATCTCTACGGCGTCTAGCATACTATGCGCTTTGCCCTGATTTTTATTGTTCTTGTGGGCTATTACATTTGCAAAATCTGTTGACGCTTTTTGGATCCAGAAAAAACTATCGTCATGAGAGCAATCATCAAAAACATATATCATTAGTTTTTCAATAGGATAGTCAGAAAGTCGCATGCTTTTTATCGTATTGTAAACCGATTCACCCTCATTAAAACAGGACATCACTACACTAACAGTAGGTTGGTAATTATAATTCCGTTTAACATCAAAACGCTTACAGTATATGTTAATGAATACGCCGGAAGCATTAACTATGGTGTAATAAGTTGTAATAATAAATATGAAAAAGATCATTAAACTATCAATGCTCATGGTTTCCGGGTCTGATTAGTGTACAGTTTGTTATTGTGTGTTAAGTATACCCTTAGATGCTTAATTGTTGCGTTCTATTATTTATAATTATTTTATAACTTTCCACGTCATCTTTTATGAGATCATTCTATGCCAAGTTATAAACGTATTTTATGCTGTTTTTTAGTCTATTTTGCAATGGGCTATTCTTGTTTCGCAAAGGCTGTTTTACCAACGTTCACCGTTTATGCTTATATTCCTTGGAAGATGAAAACAAATGAGTCTGATTACATGTTGTCCTATGGCATTCAGCCTGTAACTGTTATTTATGAAAACAAGTATTTTACTAATGGTAAAATTGATTTAAAAAAAATAAAAAAAATTGCACTTGAGACGGCCTTGCAACCGAATGTGCCCGTATCTTTTGATATGGAATTTGGCCATCGTTTTAAGCCTAAAACTGTTCTGCCTTACGTTCATGCTATTTTAAAATCTTATCGTGGCTATAATTCAAAAACATTGATAGGGATCTATGCAACTATTCCCCAAAATACCTATGGATTGAAGCCCATGGGTTTTGTCTACGGTAGATTAAACCACCAGTATGATAGCTTAATTGATGATGTTGATTTTATAAGCCCGTCTTTATATAACTATAGCCGTTATGATGTTAATGCTTGGCTTGAAAACACCCGTTTTATTATTGAACTTGCTAAAAAATATAGCCCATCAAAACCTATTATCCCTTATATCAGTCCAATCTTCAGGTTAGGTCCTTCTAACAAAGCCATAAATGGTAATTTAGTTGTTGAGTTAAGCGAAGAAGAGATGAACTTACGACTACAGGCTTTGTATAATCTTGGTGCCGCAGGCTGTATTATTTGGGCCAGTAGCCAGGATAGAACACAGGATGGTCAAATCCCGCAATTCCATCCTGATAAAGGGTGGGGCAAGGCGGTTGTTAAATTCATTAAGAGGGCTAGACAAAATAAAGTTTAGATCTAGCTCTCTAATGCTCATTCGCAATCGTGAGTGTATTACATCTTGTCAGAATAAAGATAAACTAAATTCTTGTTGTTTTGCAATATACTGTACCCTGCCTGAGTGATGGGGTTTGATTGCAGTTGTAAGAAATTAAGCCCCGTATTCCCAGCAAAAGCTATTGCACCCGCATCAGAAATATTATTCGATCTTAAATCTAATCGTTTAAGAGTCGTATTTTTAGATAAAACTGAAGCGCCAGTGTTGCCCAGCTGAGCTCCTGACCATACGAGTTCTTGTAGTGTCGTGTTGGCAGCATACTCGTTTAAGCACGAAGCGTTACAGGGGGTACCACTTAAGTCAAGGAACAAAAGGCTCTTGCTTTTTGCTAAAGGAATAACGCCTTCGTTTATAGGATCCTTAGGAAGCCCCTCAGTGGATCTTACCCATAGTTTGGTTAATGTATTATTTTCTGCCAAAGCAATAAATCCATCAGTACCGATTAAATTACTTGAAATATTTAGAGCCGTAATGGTTTGATTATTTGCAAGAGCAATAGCTCCTTTTGAACCTATTTGATTGGATGAAATATTTAAACTTTTAATCA
>CAXNER010000042.1:0-7192 GCA_964201315.1 Legionellaceae bacterium | reverse complement strand
TCAGGTATGAGATTATTTGCAGATGCCATGATAATCATTGGTTGCCTCTTTATTGGCTTAGGAGCAATTGTTGGTTTTTATCGACTCTCTCAGGGAAAAACTTTTTTATTTAGTGGTAACAGCTCTATTAAAAAACTTAACAACGAAGTGATTGAGGGAATTATTACCGGCGATAACAACGCACCTACGTCTAGGCACTAACAGTATAGGATTGTGTCCTTAACTTAGTGCCCTTCATCCCTAAAGCCTAAAGCTTTAGATCTTCAAAAAATTTCTTCACACCATCAAACCAAGAACTTAAACGCGGTGAGTGCGTGCTTTTTCCTTTTTCTAATGATTCTTGCAATTGCGTTAACATGTCTTTCTGTTCGCGTGACAAATTAACAGGCGTTTCCACTGCGACTTTACAAAGCAAATCACCGGTCGCATAACCGCGTACCGATTTTACGCCCTTGCCACGTAAACGAAATGATTTACCCGTTTGCGTTTCAGCAGGAATTTTCAAGGTAACACGCCCTTCCAATGTTGGTACCTCTATTGATCCGCCTAAGGCTGCCGTAATAAAGCTAATAGGAACTTCACAATGCAAATCACTGTCATGGCGCTCAAAAATAGCATGCGGTTTAACGCTAACTTGAACGTATAAATCACCGGCAGATCCACCGTGAGTTCCCGCTTCACCTTCTCCACTTAAACGAACCCTGTCCCCATTATCCACACCAGCAGGAATTTTAACCGTCAAGTTTTTACTTTCACGCACTCGGCCCTGACCATGGCAATCACCACAAGCGTCAGTGATGACTTTACCTTCACCATGACAACTTGGACACGTCTGTTGAATAGAGAAAAATCCCTGTTGAATTCGCACTTGGCCCATACCATCACAGGTTTCACACTTTTTAGGCGTGGTACCCTTCTTTGCGCCACTTCCATCGCAGGTTTTACAGCCCACATGCCTGGGTATGGTAATTTCAATTTGCTTCCCTTGAGCGGCCTCTTCTAATGATAGCTGAACGTTGTATTGCAAATCAGACCCATGCTGTCCGTGGGATTGTCGTTGTTGCCTGCGACCACCTGAGAAAATATTTTCAAAAATATCCTCAAAAACATCGCCAAAGCCACCAAAACCACCAGGCCCACCACCGCTCGCACCGTCAACACCCGCATGCCCAAATTGATCATACGCTGCGCGTTTTTTCTGATCAGACAAAACTGCATAAGCTTTTTGCACAAGTTTAAATTGTTCTTCACTGTCCTTGTCGTCTGGGTTACGATCAGGATGGTGTTTCATCGCTAACTTACGATAGGCTTTTTTAATTTCAACATCATTAGCGCTACGACTAACGCCAAGAAGTTCATAATAATCCTGCTGCATTGCACACTCACACTACTTTATAAAAGCAAATGGGGCGTTGCAAAACGCCCCGACGATTAAACTGTAAAAATAAAAACGTTACCGTTATTTTTTATCTTCATGCACTTCTTCGAACTCAGCATCTACCACACCTTCATCAGCTTTTTTAGCCTCATCTTGTGGTGCTGCCCCGCCTTGTTGAGCTTGCTCTTCAGCCGCTTTTTTGGCATAAACGCGCTCAGACATTTTGGAACTGGCAGTCGTTAATACGCTCAGTTTGCTTTCAATTGCAGCTTTATCATTGCCTTTCACAACTTCTTTTAGTTCAGAAATTGCCGTTTCAATGTCTTTTTTCTCATCGTCTGACAATTCAGTTGCTAAATCTTTCATTGATTTTTCACAGCTATGAATCAAGCCATCAGCTTGGTTTCGGATATCAGCCAATTCTTTGAATTTTTTGTCATCCTCAACATGCGCTTTTGCATCTTTTACCATGGCGTCAACTTCTTCGTCACTTAATCCACTTGAAGCCTTAATAACAATGGATTGTGCTTTGCCCGTTGCTTTATCTTTAGCAGAAACATTCAAAATACCGTTCGCATCGATATCAAAGGTTACTTCGACTTGTGGAACACCACGCGGTGCGGGAGGGATATCCGTCAAATCAAACCGACCTAATGATTTATTAGCAGACGCTTGATCACGCTCTCCTTGTAAAACATGCACTGTCACTGCTGTTTGACTATCATCAGCCGTTGAAAACACTTGGTTTGCCTTGGTTGGAATGGTGGTGTTTTTTTCAATTAACTTGGTCATCACCCCGCCCAACGTTTCAATGCCTAAAGACAAAGGGGTCACGTCTAACAATAAAATGTCTTTGACTTCGCCAGACAACACAGCCGCTTGAATGGCTGCACCAACGGCCACCGCTTCATCTGGGTTAACATCTTTGCGTGGCTCTTTGCCAAATAAATCCTGCACTGTTTTTTGAACCATCGGCATGCGTGATTGACCACCAACTAAAATAACTTCATTGATTTGTGCAATCGTTAAACCAGCATCTTTAAGCGCCATTTGACAAGGAGCAATCGTTCGTTCAACCAATGCTTCCACCAGTGACTCTAATTTTGCACGTGTCAATTTAATGTTCAAATGTTTTGGACCTGATGCATCTGCTGTAATGTAAGGCAAATTAACATCAGTCTGTTGAGCCGATGACAATTCTATTTTTGCTTTTTCAGCAGCATCTTTAAGACGTTGCAATGCCAGTGGATCACTGTGTAAATCGATACCTGATTCTTTTTTAAATTCTGCTGCCAAATATTCTATAAGCGCTAAGTCAAAGTCTTCACCACCTAAGAATGTATCGCCATTGGTCGCCAATACTTCAAATTGATGCTCACCATCAACTTCAGCAATTTCAATGATTGATATATCAAATGTACCACCACCCAAATCATAAACCGCAATAACAGAGTCACCGCGTTTTTTATCCATACCATAAGCAAGCGCTGCAGCCGTTGGCTCATTAATAATACGTTTAACCTCGAGACCTGCAATACGACCAGCATCTTTGGTTGCTTGGCGTTGTGAATCATTGAAATAGGCAGGAACGGTAATCACCGCTTCTTTCACTTCTTCACCAAGGTAGTCCTCGGCTGTCTTCTTCATTTTTCGCAATACTTCTGCCGAAATCTGTGGTGGGGCTTTGTCTTCATTATTAATTCGGACCCATGCATCACCATTGTCAGCTTTGACAATCTTGTAAGGAACCATTTTAATGTCTTTAGCCACGACTTGATCGTCATAACGACGTCCGATCAGTCGCTTGATGGCATACAATGTATTGTCTGGATTTGTAACTGCCTGACGTTTAGCAGCGTGCCCTACCAATACTTCGCCGTCCTTGGTGTAGGCAACGATAGAAGGCGTGGTTCGATGCCCTTCACTGTTTTCTATGACGCGAGGTTTATCACCTTCCATCACAGCAACACAGGAGTTTGTAGTACCTAAGTCAATTCCGATAATTTTTGCCATTTTCTCTTGCTCCAATTCAGTTGGTTATTCTGCAATGTTCTTCATATGGGGATATAAATTTTAATTTCAAGGTTTGGTCTTAGACACAATCACTCTGGCCGGACGAATCACTCGATCACCACTTAAAATATAGCCCTTTTGAAACACGGACAAAATAGTACTAGGTGGCACATCAGTGGACTCTTGAATAGACATGGCCTCATGTTGTTGAGGATCAAACGCCTCACCTTGGGGGTCCAATTGCTGTACATCATATTTTTTAAGCACATCAACAAATAATTTCATGGTCAAGTCAAGCCCTTCATGCATGCTCGTATCACCACTTTTATCTGCGAGTTGCAATGCTTGCTCTAAACTATCAATGACCGGCAGCAATGATGTAATCAATTTTTCCAAACTGTAGCGATGTGCATTCGTCACCTCTCGATCTGCACGGCGACGCACATTTTCTAACTCAGCCATTGCACGAACCGATTTTTCCCAGTTTTCATGCACTTGTTGCTCAGCCAACGTCAATTTTTCTTCAAGCTCTAGATAGCTAAGGTGCTCCAACGCATTACCGCCGTCCTCATGACTATCTGTTGTTAACACGTCGTCTCTGCCATCAACCACATCGCTTTCTTCTTTAAATTTTTTCCAGTCTTTATTTGTTTTTTCACTCATCATTGCAAACTCCAAATTAACTGACCATAGTAGCTGGGGCTTAACGCTAAAAAATCAAGGCCACTGTTCAAATAAATATACTTCTTAGACTTGCACTACTGGTTAAACTCTTATGTACAGGACTTACGCAATACCTAGATTGCAGGTGGGTTTTTCAAATCAACGAAAGCTCGCAATACCATTATAGGACGTTTTTTATCTGTTTTCGGCTTTCAACGGTTTGTAAAACCCACCTGCAATCTAGGTATTGCGTAAGTCATGATGTAATTAATCCGCCATTGAGTAGCTGACCTTGCTTAGACTGTTCATGCATTGCATAATTGGTTTTTTATAAAATCACTGAGATCTTTAATGAAAGAATGGTCGCCAACCTCTTGGTCACAATATTCGTACCAACAGGCACCAAAATATCCTAATGAATTACAATTAACCAAAGTTGTTAATCAATTAAGCCAACTTCCTCCCTTGGTCACCAGTGGCGAAATTAAACATTTAAAACAAGCCATTGCCCTTGCGGGCCGAGGTGAGGCCTTTATATTGCAAGGCGGGGATTGTGCGGAATCTTTTAATGACTGTCGATCGGACACAATCACCAACAAACTCAAAATTCTCTTACAAATGAGCTTGGTGTTGTTGCATGGCATGCATAAACCAATTATTCGAATTGGGCGAATAGCAGGCCAATATGCAAAACCCCGCTCCTCTGATGAGGAAACCATCAATGGCGTCACACTGCCTAGTTACCGCGGTGATCTGGTTAATTTACCTGAATTTACTTCAGCAGCCCGTATACCTAATCCTAAGTTATTATTGCAAGGGTATAGCTGTGCGGCTATCACGCTTAATTTTATCCGCGCACTTCTAGACGGTGGGTTTGCTGATTTGCATCATCCACAACGATGGGATTTGCGTTTTGTCGAGCATTCTGAACAAGCGGATGAATACAATGAAATTGTACGCTCGATTGCAGACTCATTGGATTTCCTTGAATCCATTGATGGTCTTCGCAGCAGCAACCTTAGCAAAGTCGACTTCTATACCTCACACGAAGCCCTGCACTTGCATTATGAACAAGCGTTAACTCGCCAACTGCAAGATGGGAAATGGTATGATTTATCAACGCATCTCCCCTGGATAGGGATGCGCACAGCAAAATTAGACAGCGCCCATCTTGAATTTATTCGTGGTATACAAAACCCAATTGGCATCAAAATAGGGCCTAGTGCGACCACCGATTGGTTAAAAAAAGTGCTGGAGATTGTCAACCCAAATCAAGAAGAAGGCAGAGTAATGCTCATTAGCCGCATGGGTGCTAAAGACATCGCAAACTGCTTACCACCACTCATTGATGCCGTAAAAAAAACCGCCATCCCAGTAACCTGGTCATGTGATCCCATGCACGGCAACACTGAGACAACGGGCGAAGGGATTAAAACCAGGCATTTTGATAATATTTTAAGCGAGCTGCAACAGGCCTTAAAAATTCATCGAGACATGGACAGCCATTTAGGGGGCGTACATTTCGAACTAACCGGTGACAACGTTACAGAGTGCATTGGTGGGGCGCGCGGGCTCGCTGCGAACGACTTAAAAAACGCTTATCACAGTCTGGTTGATCCTCGTTTAAATTATGAGCAATCATTAGAAATGGCCCTTCAATTAAGTCGCGAATTTAAGCCAGTAAAACGCTAGGATCTTTTTACAGATAGGATGCATGCAACACTTAGATTACAGATATATTTTTCAAGCTAACGAATGCTCACGATAGCATTAGAGGGCACTTTATACTTATTTTCGGCTTTCAACGGTTTGAAAAAATACATCTGTAATCTAAGTGTTGCGTGAGTCCTAATTCTAAATATAGAACAAGGTTGTGAACATGCTATCGTGTTGGGCCAACGTGATCCAACCTACTTTTATATTTGCTAAAAATCTACCCAGTGTGATTGTGATTAACCAAACAACGCCATATAATGACGTTTATCATGTCTAATAACGAGCAGGTTAACTCAATGAAACAATTGATATTAATAGCAATGTGCAGCTTTTTTATAGTAACTGCCGAAGCGAATGAATCCTATTGTGGGTATAAAGATTTTTTTCATTTAGATAATCAATCGCATCCTGAAATTTACATTGTGGGTGGTTATAGCGAGCAAGACATCATTTTGCAGTTTGTTGGACCACGTAGTTTTATTTTACGCGATGCCCATGCTTGCCGAACGGGCTTCGCCCATGTGACGGTCGCTTATGATGATTTCAATTGGTGTGTATTAGACATTAAGGATGGTCCTTATATAAATCATCCCACCGTTCATGCGTCATGCAATGGGCTTCGTTACAAAGGCACAAAATACGATGGCATGGGTAGTAATTCGTATACCATTTTCCTTGATTAACCCTAAAAATCACAAATAATCTTTCAAAAACAAAGGGATGCGCTGGTCTAGCCAATAGACTGGCACTCCTGGTACACGCCCACTGATGAAACCAACATGCCCTCCTTTGTCGCTTAACTCGAATAAAATATCTTTAGACAGCTCATCTACTTTCGGTATAACATCTGGCGTCATGAAGGGATCGTCTAAAGCATGAATAATCAGGGTGGGTGTTAATATACTTGCCAAATATTGACGCGAACTCGCCTCTCGATAATACGCGTGTACATGTGGATAACCATGCAACGGCGCCGTTACATTTTCATCAAATGTCCAAAAACAACGAAACGACTCCAGATTATTTATTGATGAAGGCAAACTATCGGGGTGTTTATCCAATTTCCGAGTAAACACATGGCGCAATCGCCGCAGCAAATAGGACTGATAACACCGCGAAAACCCCTGGTTAATGCGATCAGCTACTAGTCTTAATTCAAAAGGCACCGATACTGCAACCGCTGCTTGTACTAACGATTGCGCCCCTTGCTCCCCCAACCATTTGAGCAATACATTTCCACCCAGTGACACACCAACAATCGCTTTTTTAGTCGTGGGTTCACGTATCGCTAGCGCTCGCAACAATGCATCCACATCCTTGGTGTCGCCAGAATGATACGCGCGTGGCAAACGGTTAGGCTCATGACTTGCACCCCGAAAATGCATCAGTAGACCTCGCCAACCACAACGATTGAATGCCTGT
>CAXNER010000041.1:0-7244 GCA_964201315.1 Legionellaceae bacterium | reverse complement strand
ATCGTTTTTACCTGCAGTAACAAAAAATATCGCTCGCTGTGGTGGTTTAATACCAGACGTAAGTACTTGCTCAATAAAGGCATCCACGTAACGTAAGATTGTCACGCTACTTTGACTACCCAGTGTCACCGTAAAAAATTTATCATGAGGGGTTTTTTTAAATTTAAAATGCTTGCCGTCTAATGTAGCGCCGTCGCCCAGCATTTCAGCAAGATAATCTCGCTCATTTAAAACACTCGTCTCTTTATCATCTTGTGTCTGTATATAAACATCCTGGTTTTCAGAATAAACCGGGTTGCGAAACTCAGCTCGTAAAGGTGCCGGTATTACTTCAAAACGAACATGGTCGACTTTCTTTCGTTTATAAAAATCGCTTTCCGCCTCATAATCAGGCCTTAGAGGCGAATTAACAATTTGAACGGTAAGGCATTTGACATGTTTTTTGTCAATATGAGAGATAGGGTCGAGAAAATGCACTGCTTTATCAGTCACATAATCGGTAACGATTTTTCTTACTTTAATTGGTTCTAAACCCAGCGCTTTTCGTCGATCATTTTCTTCGGTTACAGCACGACAAAGCGCAGGGGTTGAAAGCGCTTGAGTATCAATAATCTCTACAATATCAGGATTATTTTTAATAAATAGTTTTATACGCCGGTACATTGGACCGGCTTGAATAGCCTCTGCAATATATTGCTGGTCGATAAGCTTTTCGAGCTCTCTGACGGACTGTAAGCCGCCTTTCTTTTGTGCTGAATTCCATTTATTAACATTTTTATTCCCTGAAAAAATTTCAATACCTGCAAATGGAATGCCAATAAAAGGAATCCAAGCCTTTCCTTTATTGCTTGCAATTTCTTTATCAATACCCATGATAACAATCACATTTATAGTATCGGGCTGAGCGCCTTTTTTAACCAAGCTATCTTTTTCAGCTTTAGCCACTGTAAGATGACCAGCACCTCCAGATGAGGTAAGAATGAGATGTGTAATTTTACCGGGCAATGTCATTGTGCAATCTCCATGGGAACATGAATGTTTACGTATTATATTAGATGTTTATTAACGAAACATTAACTACATTTAATCGGTAAGGTTGCTTCACTTCACTCGCACAGACGACAGAAGGTTTATTTTTGCACCCTCATTCGTTTGCCCTGCCCTTATAGAAATAAAATTGACCCTATATTGCTTATGATGCACAATACTTACCCTGTGTCATTGTTAAATTAAAGTGACGGCGGTTGAGCAACCACTTTAATTATTGAAGTCAGTAGATTTTTTACCCTATCAAATAGTATTTATTTGTCATGAAAATACTGATACTAAATACGATAGCAATTTTCATTTAATTGCCAACACATTACAAACCCATAATTTTTTATTCAATCCAATTTAACCTACGTGAAACCATTTATCACATACCGAGGTAATATCATGAAATCTATGCGAACAGGAACAAATTTAAGTGCCTCCGCTACTAATACTGCCGCGAAAATTACAACATTAGATACTAAATCAGTAACTCAGTTTATCAGCTGGCTTTCAGCCGCCGACTATACTGTTTTACAGGGCGCCCCAGAGGCCTCTCTATTGCATGCCTTAAAAACAAGAATAATGACAAATCTTGGTCCAGATAAAGACCGTTCAAAAACAATTGATTACCTTAATACCCTAGTAGCTACCGATGATAACTATCTTTTGTTTCATGTAGCGGCTGAAATCATTGTGAGAAGCAAACAGATTTGGCATTTAAATGGACGCTCGTTGAATTTTTTTCATGAGTTATATGAAAAAAATAGAGCGATTTTTAACGAATTAATAGATAACATCAGTAAATTGTGCGAACAAAATGCTCTTTTTTTGCAATCAGATCATATTGACACAATTATTGCCTCTTTATTCAAGCAAAAGGAGTTACCCGCGTCGTCACTAGCCATCCTAGATTGTTTTTTAGACAAAAAAAATCCGGCGATAGAAGAAATCACTCAGGCATTACGCGCCCAACACCAACCAGAGATCACTCTAACTGCAAAAAAACACTTATTGATCCACCACGATATTCCACATGCGCTGGAAATAAAAACAAGAACCATGCATGTCACTTGTGAAACATTAGGTTTATTAGCCACTGATAGCAAAAGAGATCTTTTTTTAAGAACCGTTGCAGGCCTCATGGTAGAGTTTCACGATTTGGTGCAAGTGGATAAAGGTGAATTTAAGAGCGTTGAGCTCGCAACGACTACACATATCCTCGAGTGGTTAACGGCATCACTAACTATTGAAGATGAACCTAATTTAAAAAAAATCATTGAGTTTATGGCTGACCAAATTATTGTATTAGGCACAACCATGGTATTTAGTCGAACGCAAACCACTGACTTATCCCAATTATACTTGATGCTAGAAGAGGCAGCGATTAGAGCCGGTTGCCTTGTTGCGCATGAATCCAACCGAGAATTAATACAGATTATCAGGGCTATAATGCTCATAACAGGTGTCTGTGATAAAAATCCATCGGCTGTCGGTGTGATCGCTAATATGCAATATAAAGATATGAGGACATCTACCCTCGCTGTCATTAATCGCTTTTATTGTCGTCCATTACTACTTAATCAATTTTTTGCCACAGAGCAATTTTCTGCCCAATATTCTAGCGACGCTTCCTGCATCGACTTAGCTCAACAACGTTTTTTAATTACACTGGTACCACATTTATGCATGAGCGCTGAATTAAATAAAGTATCCCAACGCGAATCGGTTATTACCTATATTGAGTTTATTAACTTGTGCAGAAGAATGCGTCCTGTTAGCAGCTCTAATCCAGAATTTAAAAAACGCTACGATAAACTGTTCAATGAGCAAAACATGACAAATGTAATCGATGCATTATTTTTTAATACAATAGAAGGCGAAATTGCATTTAGCCGCAGTCAGGTAGAAGGACTTCGATTTGTAAGCGAGAAGCTTCTTTTAACGATTGGGCCAATGCCGATGGCCGAATTGGGGCCATTAATTGATCTCACTGTACCTAGACAGGATGTAGAAAATTTGGGGGCGTTTAAACAATTTTACGACAAATTAAGCATCTCTGATAAAAATTTGCTTATCAATGAAATGCTCTTGGTTGTTGTGTTTCAACCCGGTACCGTTTATGCGCATCAACCTGAGTGGCAAGCCCACCAACGATCGCCAGCACCTGCTGCAGCGGCCTCCCGTATTGGTAACGAATTTTTCAGCAGCGTTAGCAGCGTAGCGCCTCTTCAATCCCAACTATGCGAAGTAACTACCACTTATGAGGCATAATTATTTCCAAACAAAAGCATCAATAAAAACCACTATTTGTTGCTAAAGCAATTGGAGGGCTTCTGATAAGGCACTCCACATTGCTATTTTAGGACTTACACAAAACCTAGATTGCAGATGTATTTTTTAAACCAACGAAAGCTCGTACTAGCATTAGAGATGCGTTTTATACTTGTTTTCGGCTTTCAACGGTTTAAAAAATACATCTGCAATCTAGGTTTTGCGTAAGTCCTATATTTAGCTCAATCGTAATGAGAACGTACAATCTAAGTTTCGCGTAAATTCTATCAATTTAGAGCAATTTATCACAAACATATTGCCTATAACTGTCCCTGATGACTAAAATGACAACCGTCATCATATTATGGGAGTGGATTCTTATGGATACCCTGCACTTCGATACACGAGCAATTCATGCAGGACAAGCCCCTGACCCGAGTACCGGTGCAGTGATGACGCCTATTTATGCCACATCTACCTATCGACAAACATCTCCTGGGGTTCACCAAGGCTATGAGTATTCCCGTACGAAAAATCCAACCCGTACAGCTTATGAAGGGTGTATTGCAAGTCTTGAGTCAGGAAAACACGGTTTTGCTTTTGCATCTGGAATGGCGGCAATCAATACAGTAATCGATATACTTGACTCAAGCGATCATGTGATTGCCATGGATGACCTCTACGGGGGCACCTACCGATTGTTTGATAAGGTAAAAACCCGTACGTCTAATTTAGAGTTTTCCTTCGTTGACATGGGAAATATTGACAACATAATCGCAGCGATTAAACCCAACACCCGTATGCTCTGGTTAGAAACCCCCTCCAACCCAATGCTAAAACTCGCTGATTTACGAAAAATTGCGGCTTTAGCCAAACAACACGGCATCATCACTGTTGCTGACAATACATTCGCCACTCCCTGGATTCAACGCCCACTTGAGGTAGGTTTTGATATTGTTATACATTCTGCAACAAAATATCTAAATGGCCATTCAGACGTGATTAGTGGTGTTATTGTGGTCGGTGATAATCCCGAGTTAGCAGAGAAAATTGCCTTTTTACAAAATTCCTGCGGTGCAGTCGCTGGCCCCTTTGACAGCTTTTTGGTATTAAGAAGCTTAAAAACGCTGTCGCTGCGAATGGAGAGACACTGTCACAATGCGATGGCTTTAGCGCACTGGCTTGAAAAGCACCCCCGCGTTCAGAAGGTCATCTACCCAGGTCTTCTATCGCACCCTCAATATAAACTTGCAAAAGAACAAATGCATGATTTTGGTGGAATGATATCCATGGTTATTGAAGGTGGTATCGAAAGCGCAAAACGATTTTTATCTCGCTGTGAATTATTTACACTCGCAGAGAGTTTGGGGGGCGTTGAAAGTTTGATTGAGCACCCAGCCATAATGACACATGCATCAATACCCCCTGAAAAACGTAAATTACTGGGCATTGACGATGGATTTATCCGATTATCCGTAGGTATTGAACATATCGACGACCTAATAACTGATCTTAATCATGCCTTGAAATAAGGCCTGGAGCATATTTAATGAGTACAACCAAACGTTCGACGGGTACATTACATGCACTCGGTGCCTTGTCAATGCTTCTTGTCACCACCATTTTGGGCTCTATTCCCGTCTTATTAATTGGTATATTAAAATTAATTCCCAACCAACGTTTAAAAATTTATTGCACGAAACAAGTTGATGATATCGCCGCGACATGGATTGATATCAACAATGCCTATTTCGATAAATCACAACCAACGATACTAGACATTTCAGGCGACACCAACTTTACACCTAACAATTGGTATTTGGTGGTTGCAAATCACCAAAGTTGGCTCGATGTAGTGGTTTTGCAACGTTTACTTAATCGAAAAATCCCTATATTAAAATTCTTCATTAAAGATCAGCTCAAATGGATCCCTTTATTAGGGTTTTCATGGTGGGCTATGGGCTGTCCTTTTATGAAACGTTATTCACAAACGTATTTAGAGAAGTATCCTCATAAAAAAGGCAAAGATACTGCGGCCACTAAAAAAGCACTCAAATTATTCAAGCATACCCCATCAACCATCATGAGTTTTATTGAGGGAACACGTTATAGCGTGCAAAAAAAGTCACACCAAAATTCGCCTTATCAACACTTGCTTAAACCCAAAGCAGGTGGCGTTAGTTTTGTGATTAGTGCCATGGACAAAAAAATCAACCAACTCATAGATGTCACCATTATTTATCCCGATAACAAAAATTCGCTATGGGATTTTTTATGCCTTCGCATTGACTCTATCAAGATCCATGTCAGAAAGTTACCCATTCCAGAGCAATTTTTACAGGCATCGCTGACCGAAGAAGATAAAATACAATCTGAGTTTCGCGAATGGTTAAACCAACAATGGTTAGAAAAAGACAATATCATTGCTATGATGAAACATGATAAATAATAGGAAGGACACTATTCATGATAATTAAAGACAAATTCTTCAACTTTTCTTGTGCACGTTTCTGCATAATAATTTTATCTCTCAGTGCACCCTTGTCATATGGTTGTACGACCGTATTTGCGAACAATAAAGGGACCAATCTGAGTGTTGCACGGAGCATGGATTTATATGTATCTGATGTCCCTATGATTATTGCTGAACCTAGAGGTATGGAGCGCTCGGGCGAAACCGGTAAAAATGCTTTGAAGTGGACCTCAAACTATGGAAACGTAGTAATAACTGCATTTCACACCAACACCGTGTCTGATGGCATCAATGAAAAAGGACTTGCGGTTCATCTGCTTTATCTAACAAACACACAGTACCCTATTGCTGATAAAAACAAACCGAGTATTTCCAATGCATTGTGGGCACAATATATTCTAGATAATTTTTCCACCGTTAGCGACGCATTAAAAGGCACCAAAAATCTGCCGATTATTGCCACAGAAGTACATGGCACAACATGGCCCATTCACTTAGCGATGGAGGATGCTACTGGTGATTCTGCCATAATTGAATTTATCCAAGGAAAAATGCAGGTACACCATGGTTCAAACTACCAAATAATGACCAATGAACCCGCTTATAATGTTCAGCTCGCTAATCTGAAACGCTATAAAGGATTTGGTGGAAAACTACCGTTACCTGGTGACCCTGACCCACTCAGCCGATTTGTTCGTGTGGCCACGTTCTTAAAAACATTACCCAAATCGAGCAATGAAATAGAATCTATCGCAAATGTTTTATCAGTGATCCGTTCAGCGATGGTGCCTTTTGGAGCCGTGGATACCTCTGGCAATAAAACCGAAGACGCCTGGGCCACTCGGTGGATAAGCATTGCAGATTTAACCCATAAAATTTTCTACTTTAACTCAACAACAGCACCCAACATTGTTTGGATTGATTTAACTAAAATTAACTTTACGAAAGGCTCGCAAGTATTATCCATCGATCCAACCGATATCCATTTAGAGGGAGATATCACTAAAAAACTCATGCCCGCGGTTTAACATGGATTAATGTAATACCTGGAGCAACCTGTGCCCGAACGAGCTATGATGGAATCCTTAACGTAGGCTTATTAAAATCAGACCCATAGCATCCACGTAAATGCGGGGAAATTATAAATTCGCAGTTGATAATATAAAGGTTCAACAAATGACGATTCTACAAACGATAATTGAAAATAATTTTGAACAAAAACACACACTCTCTCCAAAAAATGCGTCTGTAGAACTTCAAAAAGCACTAGAAGAGGTGATTGCAGGCCTTGATAGTGGCCACTTTAGAGTAGCTGAGAAAATCAATGAAAAATGGGTTGTTCACCAATGGCTAAAAAAAGCAATTCTCCTGTCCTTTAAAGTTTATGCCAACCAAGTGATTGATGCGGGATTTTGTCAATTTTATGACAAATTATCACTTAAATTTTCAGGTATAGAACCAGCTG
>CAXNER010000040.1:0-7286 GCA_964201315.1 Legionellaceae bacterium | reverse complement strand
AGAGTAATAGTTTTGCGACCTTAGAGCGATTGCAACAGCGTTTGCAACAAGACAACGTTACGGTCACGCAGGCACAAGCCTCTTCACACGAGAGCAAAGTATTGGCAACACTTGAACTAAGTTTAAGTAATAACGCAGGGAGTACGCGATGAAAGCTTTTGTTATGGCGTATTGGACTAATTTAAATGAGCGTGAACGTTTTACACTGGGCATCGGTGTCGTTTTTTGTTTTTTTTATTTATATTATTTATTGCTTTACGCACCACTATCGCACGCAGTGTATACCAAATCCCAACAGTTGCTCGAAAAACAGGAGACGCTGTCTTGGATGGAGCATGTTCGTAAGTCAGCTAACCTTAAACGTCCAACGCAGTCCATAACCCGCAGTCAACTCTTAACGGTTCTTGCCAATCAATTAAATACAACGTCTTTTAAACAGTTCCCTTATCAATTACAACAATCGGGGGACAGTGAGATAACGTTGATTTTTGAGCGAGTGCCTTATACTCCATTTATAGTGTGGGTTCGGTCTTTTAATGCAAAATACAGGCTTTCAATCAAGCAGTTGACCGTTTTGCCCGCAGACGCTCCAGGCGTTGTTAAATTGACGATTGTTATTACCACAAAATAATATGCGTCCATGAGTGAGTTTTAGGATTTAAGACGCACCCATGAAGGGTCTATTTCTACTCGCCAACGCCACTTTGGACACTGCCCCATGTTTTGATCCCAGCATTTTGTTTAACATCGGGTGGAAGTGAGCTTAATGCTTGTTCCGCTGCCTCGTGGCTAGAGTATGTGCCATACAGGCCTTTGTAATATGTTTTACCTTCACGTTGGTATTTTATTTCAGCCATGCGCTCCTGTTTGGGCGCCTTATACAATGTGTTAGCGACTTGCGAGGCTTTATCGCCATCAGCAAGTTCGATTGTATAGCCTTGTGAATTTTGTTGGTTAATCCACGCTCTATCAACGTCTTTGGGGGGGGCGGGTGAGTGTTCGGCGCCCACATGGTAGGATTCAGGAACAACAACCTGATGTTTTTCTTCAGATGAATAGGCACTGCCTTCATACCCTTCAGGATACAATTGTGCTCCATCATAGGCGTAAGGTTGATAAGTTGTAGAACTCTCTTGATTCATTGACGTGCAAGCAGACAAACTAGACACACAAACGAGCAAGCTTACTATTTTATATTTATTCAGCATGGTATCGCCCCTGTTATTATTATGGATGAGTGCAACACATGGATTTTTGGTAAGTTTTCACCCTTTGATCATTGTTATCTGCAATACTCGAGTAAACTTTAGGAATTTTTTTTGTGTTGGAGTGTTTGTAAAAATAGATTGTTAACCGGCTATTATAATAGTTGCGGCGTTAAAGGGTGAAAGGAGCCGATAGTTCAGCGTAAGATTCTTTCCAAAGTAACAATAAATTGCTGTAGCTATTGGTTTATGGACAGCATTTACTCTTATTCTACAACCGATGACAATGAGCTTCTCTCTCTAGCTGCTCGTTGTTTTACTTTTATAGCACTGCTGCCTATCGGTATATTGTTGGGTATTCCTTTTCCAACAGCAGTAAGAGAGCTAGAAAGGTATTATCCCAGTTTTATCGCGTGGGGATGGGGTGTGAATGGTGTTACAAGTGTACTCGCATCAGTGGTTGCGATAATTGTGGCTATGAATTTTGGGTTTACCGCGACTATATTAATAGCAGCCGTTACCTATCTATTGGGTACGATTGCTTATTGGGCTTACTTTAGGGCTCGTTGTGGCTTGCAATAATGAGACAAAAATAAAGTAAAATTTGCTTTCATTTGATCAGGCGCCGAGGCCCTCTTGCCAGGTTGGCGTTTAATCGGTCAATGGACGTGGAAGGTATATAACAATTGAGTCATCATAAATTATACCCCGCGGCTTTCGCATCATTATGAAACATTTGAACAGTATCCAGCGAGTAACGTTCTAAATCATACTCTACTAGGGAAAGTTTTTTCAGAATATCGTGTGTTACTGTGATCGCATGGCAGCCTATTTCGTTGGCCTGAAATATATTGAGCAGCTCACGTGGGCTCGCCCAAATGAGTTCGGCTAGGGGTAGGGTGGCTTTTAAATGATTAACTGTATTTATCATTAGGGGCAACGGGCATTGTCCGGTATCCGCAATTCTACCTGCAAAGACAGAGACATAACTAGGCACATCTGGTGCAAGGCATTCTGAAACATCTAGTACCTGTTTCATGGTCATGATTGCCGTAAGGTTTATTTTTACACGTTGAGACGCTAAGCGTTTTAATAGCGGACATGATGATTGCCGCAAGGTGTTCGTTACTGGTAATTTTACATATACATTTTCGCCCCAGCTCGCAATTTCTAGCGCTTGTCGTTCCATCTCGTCGAATGCATCTGAAAATACTTCAAAAGAAATAGGCTTGTCTTTTATTTCACTTAAAACATCTTTTGCAAACATCTTATAATCGGTAATTTTGGCCTTTCGCATTAGTGTTGGATTGGTTGTGAAACCTTTAATATAGGGTTTTGCATACATATCTAACATAAAGGCTTTGTCAGCTCCATCTGCAAAAATTTTAACGCTTAAGTCCTTTAGCTTTTTCACCTTGTTCTCTTCTGTTGGTTCAAGCTGACGCCATCAAGGATGACTCCCATTTTGTCTGTTTTTCTTTTAATTTAGGATGAGAAACCATCAAATGCCAAACGATGGCCTGGCATGCTTCTGTATGAGGGGTCACTGTATCGGAATTTGGGACCGATACGATCACACAGGCATCTGCAACTTGAGCTGTATATCCACCGTCTCGACCGACGATACCAAGGATCTTAGCCCCTATATGTTTGGTATACTGTAAGGCTAATACTAAATTAGGGCTTATATTTTTTTCAAGATTTCCTCCGCCCACAGACAGTACAAATACAGCGTCTGACGCCTTGAGTTTGCTTACCTTTAACCACTCAACGAACACCGTGGACCAACCTTCATCATTGGTTCGGGCAGTAATTTCAGAAACATTGTCTGTCGGTGCGTAGGCTTCGATGCCGACTATTTTTCGAAAGTCATTCACAGCATGAGAGCAATTGGCAGCACTTCCACCAACGCCTAAAAAGAAAAGCCGTCCCTCTGTTTGTTTGACTAAAAGCACTAGATCAACCATTTTTTCAATGGTGTTCACATCTAGTTCATTTAGGACAACGTGTGCTTCACGAAGATATTGTGTTGTGTAACTCATGGTTCCTGACCCTTAGAAAAAAAAATAGTGGCCTCGTTGAGTCCTTGTGGTGTGCCTATTTCATAAAATCGAGAAAATACTTCATGTCCAAGCATCGTTCCCCGGAGCGAGGCGTTATGGTAAATAGTGGCTAAATCAAACGGCTTGTCTTTTGTGTAATCGCTTAGCATGATTGGTGATAGGATACTCAAGCCATAGTCAATATAATTCATCTCAATGCGCGGCGAATGTTTATTGTATTCCAACAAAATACCATCCTTAAACCATACATTACTTGTATCCCATTGGTTCTTATTTTTAAAGACAGTCATCAGCGCGGGTTGTTTGTGGTGATAAAATGCATTTTCTAGTTCCTGAAATGAAATGGGTAAATACGAGTCTCCGTACAATACAAAGAAAGCTTCTCCTAACAAGGGTAAGGCGCGTTTTAGCGCACCACCAGTTCCTAGCGGCGAGGCGCCATCCAATGAATAAAGGAGCTCAAGGCCATATTGTTCGCCCGTGCCCAGGTATGCTTGAATTTGCTCATTTAAGTACCCTAGGCACAACACTACCCGTTGAATCCCTTGGTTTTTTAAGTACTTTAGTTGCCATTCAATAAAAGGCCTTCCAGCAACCTCAATCAATGCTTTAGGAACGGTTATGGTCAAAGGATGAAGCCGTGTTGCTAATCCACCAGCCAAAATAGCGACGGGCAGCGTCATGAGGACATAGCTATTTTTGATCCTTCAAAATCAAAGCGAAATCGAACTTCTTCAAGTCCAATGCTGCTCATGACGTGGCGTAGTTTGTTTCTATCATGGGCCAAAAACATTAAAAACCCACCACCACCAGCACCGACTAATTTTCCCCCCACGGCACCATTTTTTATACCTAGATCATACCATTTATCAATAGATGGATTGCTCATGTGGTAGGAGCGTCGTTTTTTATGTTCCCAATGCTCATTCATCAATTCACCAAATTGAACCGTCGCTCCACGCTCTAGGGCATCTTTGCATTGATAACCAATTTGTTTAACATAATGTAAATTATTTAACATGTCATCGTCATGTTCTACAGAGCGAACATGTTGTTCGTTTAAAATTCCACTTGCTCGCCTAGAGAAGCCTGTAAAAAATAAAAGAAGGTTGTCTTCTAAGTCAAACATTGTTTCCATGCTGATTTTTAAAGGGGCCATACTCACACGATTATCTTTATGAAAGGTAAAGCAAGTAATACCGCCCATAGCGGCAATGTATTGATCTTGTTTACCAATAGTTTCGCCTAGTTTTTCAATTTCAATGCGGCAAGCAAGCGAGGCTAATTCTTCTTGATGGAGGTGTAGTTTTCGATGCGTGTATAACGCTTTTAATAAAGCGGTGGTAAAGCTTCCCGATGAGCCCAATCCAGTTCCTGCAGGAATGTCGGCAAATGTTGCAATCTCAATTTGTGGTGTTTTAAATTGTAATAATTTTAGTGCTTCTCGAATGATGGGATGTTTAACATCATCAATGTTAGTTACGTGCTCAAGTTCAGTATATTTTAAATAAATACCCTGAGTAAAAGGGCGCATCACCGAAACGTATACATATTTATCGATAGCAGCTGAGACGAGGAATCCTTCATGCAGCGCATAGTAGGACGATAAATCAGTACCTCCACCACCAAGCGTAATTCGTAATGGACTACGTGCAATAATCATAGTCGGGTCCTACCCTGTATTGCATTAATTATACAAAAATAAGCGCTACTAAACCCCAAGCAGGTTTTATATTACCTATCTATTCATTGCCGGCTCAAAGTATGTCATACAACCCATTATTTACCAATGGGTTGTGTTTGGGAGAGCCCTATCTTTGTATAGATAAAACATGTTGATAGTGATTGCCCATAAATTTAAAATGCGTTAGTCTGGCAATTCATTGGCATATTTATCAACTTATTTGTCACGTCGTCTGGGTCTTAAATAAGATAAACGAAGGGCAAAGAGAGCGTTTATACCCTCTTCAAATAATCTCTTTTAAACAGGGTATCAGCATAATTGAAGAGCTCGGTATTCAAAAATGTTTAAATCTTTTTTTCTTGTAGGCGGAGCAGGGTTTATTGGGTCGCATTTTATTGACGCACTCCTTAAACAGGATTTGGTTAAAAAAGTTACTGTCTATGATAACTTTTCTAATGGTAAAAAATGGCATTACCAACATCATTATCAGGACAAGCGTTTGTC
Organism: Legionellaceae bacterium; assembly: GCA_964201315.1. Lineage (GTDB taxonomy): Bacteria > Pseudomonadota > Gammaproteobacteria > Legionellales > Legionellaceae > CAXNER01. Next base: position 1,830 of record CAXNER010000040.1, on the reverse strand, counting down.
TATTATAAATGCTGAAATAACATCCACAAATCGATTGACAGAAGCGATGCAAGGTCATGATGTTGTGATACATTTTGCATCAAATGCCGATATTTCCAAAGCGATAACAGATCCCAGCATTGATTTCACCGAAGGTATATCTTTAACATACCAAGTTCTCGAATCAGCTCGTTTAACTAACGTTAAGCGATTAATTTATACCTCAGGCAGCGGTGTTTATGGGGATGTGGGTGAGCTTGAAAGCCGTGAGGATCAAGGTAATCTGCATCCCATATCAACTTACGGTGCCAGTAAATTAGCTGGCGAGGCTTTTATCGCCAGTTATTGCCATATGTTTGGTTTAACAGCTTGTGTTTTTCGTTTCGCTAACGTGGTAGGTCCTCGACAAACGCATGGCGTAGGTTATGATTTTGTAAGACGTTTACTTAATAATGAAACGACATTACGTATTTTGGGTGATGGAACTCAAAGCAAATCCTATATTTATGTAAAAGATATTGTAGACGCCGTTCTTCTTGCGAATGATAAAATGAAGAGCCCTTTTGAAATTTATAATGTTGCAACGGATGATTATATTACAGTTCATGAGATAGCTGACATTGTTGTGAAATGCATGGGGTTAGACAACCAAGTTTCTTTCGAGTTTACAGGCGGTGATCGGGGTTGGCGTGGAGACGTTCCTATTGTACGCCTTAACACTGATAAAATTCGTGCCTTGGGTTGGAACTGTAGCCACACATCGGCACAGTCTATCAATAAGTCAGTTTTGGCCATGATAGCGCATGCGAATGAACGTTTATGATTGGCATTATCGGGGCGGGTCCTTCTGGCTTGGCGGTTAGCCTCTTTCTTAATTGTCCCCATGAACTATTGGAAAGCAATGATCATGTTGGTGGGCATGCCGCTTCTTTTTTTGACAAAGGATTTACATTTGATTACGGCCCGCATATTTTATTTTCACGTAATCTTCAATTATTAGATTTTATTGTGGCGAGCTTGGGCGAAAATGTTAGCCAATGTCGACGAAATAACAAAATCGCATTCAAAGATAAGTTAGTTAAATATCCCTTCGAAAACGATCTTAGTTCGCTTCCTCTTGAAGATAATTATGCGTGTATTCGTGATTTTATTTTTAATCCCTACAAAGAGAAGCACCATTCTCCCACAAATATGAGAGAGTGGTTTTTAAATACATTTGGGGAGGGCATCTGTTCGCGGTATTTATTTCCTTACAACGAAAAAGTATGGAATATTCCTGTAGAGCGACTGTCAATGGCACTTGCCGATAGAATTCCAAATCCGCTGCCAGAAACTATTCTTAAGTCTTCACTTGGGTATGCTACCGAAGGGTATTTGCATCAACTCTATTATTTTTATCCAAAAAAGGGTGGTTATCAGGCCATTTGCAATGCATGGAAAAAAACGGCATCCATCACTTATTCATTTGCAGTTAATAAGATTCAAATAACGAATCTTGGGACTATTTTGGTAAGTGATACAGGTGGTAATGTTCGAGAATATTCTCGGTTGATTAGCACGATGCCTGTTCATGAGCTCGTTCATATCATGGATATGGATGTTCCTGACCATATTTGTGCAGCAATCGATAGTTTAATTGTTAACCCAATGCTAGTGATTTCTTTTGGCATCCGTGGGATTGATCCTAATCAATATACGGCAGTTTATTTTCCAGAAAAAGAGTTTTGGGTAAACCGTATCAGTTACCCGTGTACTTTTTCAGTTGAAAATGGTCCGTTAGGGTGTTGGAGTCTGCAAGCAGAGATTACTTGTGCTAAAAACTCAGACCTTTGGTTTAAAACAGACGCTGAA
>CAXNER010000039.1:0-7361 GCA_964201315.1 Legionellaceae bacterium | reverse complement strand
AATAATCAAATGTGAAGCTAGTCCCATCCGGTTGAGAACCATGCGCATGGAATCAACTAAAAATGGCATGTCCTCACAGATTAATTCAACGACGGTATGTGTTGTTTGCCAACCATGCCGTTCAAAATCTGGATTATAAATTCTAATTTTAATTTCATTGGGGGCACGTTGTTGCATGAGCGCCCAAAAATTAACAGCGGCACCATACAAATCCTCAAGATCCCATTCTCGCAAATCATCTAGTGCTACAGTCTTGTAAAATTGGCGAACAAATTCGGAACAAAAACTGGCTTGATCAGCATTCATTTCCTGCTGTATCTTCAAAATTACGGCGTCAATAATTAAATCTTTACCTTCTTCGAACTTATGAGACATTCAGTAACCCCAATAGGCATCGCAATACATTGCTGCAAATTATATACCCATCACTATATGTATTGCGAAGGGTTTTTCTCTTAACCAACCTGTTTTCCAATAAATTAATGCGTTAAATAGCAACATGCTCAACAAAAAACAAGCTTATTTTGCCTGTAGTTTATTCTACACAAACTCGCGTGCCTACCTTCACCCATTCCGCCAGCTCAATAATGTCTGCATTTCTCATGCGTATACAACCGCGCGAACCAGGAATACCTAATGGTGTTGTATCTGGAGTACCGTGAATATAAATATAACGCTCCAAACTATCCACATTACCACCTTTATTATAGCCTTGCTCTAGACCGTCAAGTTGTAATATACGCGTTAATATCCAATCCCGCCCAGGGGATTTTGAAGCCAGTTCACTACTGTATAGTTCACCAGTCCACACTCGCGCAACAAATACGCTGTTAATTGGATTATCCAACCCAATTATACGATGAATTTGATGCCACCCTCGAGGGGTACATTCACTACCCAATTGCTCACCTAATCCATTTTTTCCGGTGGAAATTGAATACGTTTTTTTGAGCACATCATTTTCATAGCATTGCAACGACTGTTGTAACGCGTTGATCATGATAAATTGATCATTCATTCGTTAATGTCTTATTAATAACGATGGTTTTAATATTCACAAATTCTAGAATTCCTTCCTGTGATAATTCGCGTCCAAAGCCTGAACGTTTAATACCTCCAAAAGGAAGCCTAGGATCAGAGGTTACAAACCCATTAACAAAACATGACCCGGCGTCTATTTCATAAGTTGCAATTTGTTCACCGCGAGCAAGATTACGCGTGAAGACAGCGGCGCCTAAGCCATATTTACTTTGATTTGCAAGCTGAATTGCCTGTGTTTCATCATCAGCAACGATAATAGATATAACCGGCCCAAATAATTCGTCATCAAAGGCTGGCATGCCAGGTTTAACATTGGTTAGGATGGTTGGAGGATAATAAAACCCTCGACGTTGTGGTATTACTCCGCCAACAAGCAGGTGTGCCCCCTTTGTTATACTGTCTTGAACTTGCCGATGCACGTTTGAACGCAAATCTTGACGAGCCATAGGACCGAATGTAGTTGTTGGATCAAGGGGGTCACCCAATTGATATCCTTTCACTAATTGAATAATTAAATTAGTTAGCTCATCACTAATCTCACGTACGGCGATTATCCGCTTAGCAGCAATACATACTTGGCCACTATTACTTAATCGACTGGTAACAATACACTGCGCGGCTTGTGTAAGATCTGCATCAGAGAGAATAACATAAGGATCATTACCCCCTAATTCCAATACAGCTTTTTTTAAATGACTGGCAGCATTCGCAGCAACAATACTACCTGCTTGTTCACTGCCTGTTAATGTCACTCCAACAATTTTGTCATGAGCAATAACTGTCGCTGCCAACGCGTTATCAAGTATAAAATGTTGGAATAAATAGGGTGGAAATCCTGCCTCAATGAAAAGGGCTGCAATAGCATTACCCGAACCTGTGGAGATAGGAGCATGCTTTAGAATAGCGGAATTTCCCGCCATGATCGTAGGTGCTGCAAAACGAAAGACCTGCCAGAAAGGATAATTCCAAGGCATGATAGCAAACACAACACCTTTCGGTTGATAAGACACCATGCTTTTATGATGCTCTGTTTTAATGATCTTAGATGCAAGATAGTTTTCAGCATTATCAGCATAATGTTCGCAAACCCACGCGCACTTCAAAATTTCAGCCTTGCCAGCACTCACCGGTTTGCCCATTTCACAAGCCATAAGTGTTGCAAATTCATCAGATTTTAAACGAAGAAGCGTCGCTAATGTATGCATTAGCTGTTGGCGTGTCTTGAAGTCCGTTTTACGCCAACTCTGATAGCAAACATGGGCGGCTTCAATCAGATCCGTCACTTTTTCTTGTTTATACAATGAATAATTTTGAAGAACTTCTTCCGTTGCCGGATTAATTGTTTGGATTTTCATGAATGATTCCAACATACTTTGCATTCTTAAGTGTAATCGACGAAAATCAGGATTCAAGCATCTACTTAAAATAAATTATAAATAACGGTAATTTGTTTTTGATTACTACGCTACAATTATTGCACATGACTTTTAAATATTGTTACTATTTTTCTTTAATTTTCGGTGGTTGAAAAAACCTCCGATTAAGTACAGGTCAATTATGACCATCATCCGCTAAATGTAGGATAACAAATGACCAATAAAAAACTCCGCTACCAACCATCTCAGTACCTTTTTGCCTGGTTGGTACACGCATTTACTGCAAGTGCTGCCTATGTAGGCGTATTAACGCTTGTCAAAATTTATCAGCATGAGTTTCTTCATGCCTTGTGGTTAATGGGTATCACTATCGTTATCGATGCCCTTGATGGCTCGTTGGCAAGGCTAGTTGGGGTTAAGAAAATTTTACCACTAATAGATGGGGCGCTTCTTGATAATATTGTTGATTACCTTAATTACGTGGTTACCCCCTGCTTTTTCTTATTAGTAAACCCTGATATGTTACCTTCTGGATACGCTCAATGGATCATTATTGCTATCACCATTACCTCTTCCTACCAATTTTGTCAGGCCGATGCCAAAACGCCAGATCATTTTTTTAAAGGTTTCCCCTGCTACTGGAATTTTGCCGTGTTTTATATGTTTATCTTTAATACATCAATGATGATGAATGCAACTATATTAACCATTCTTTGTGTTTTGATTTTTGTACCCATCAAATATGTATACCCATCACGTATTGATTACCTAACAAAGTCAACGCGACTAAAAATTATGATGCATAGCTGCTCAGTTTTGTATGGGATTAGCTCCGCTCTAATACTATGGAGTTATCCACACATAGGCTCACCTTGGTTAATTATATCGCTAGGGTATATCGTTATGTACTTGAGCTTAAGCATGTATAGAACCTATTCTCCAATGATAATTGCAAAAATTGCAGCTCATCGAGAATAACAACGGAATTAACAGATAAATTTTCATATTTCCCTTAAATTAGCACCACTAGTTATGTGCACTTTGTGCTGATATGCACTAAAATAGTGCCCATAAACTTTACATTACATTGGAATATATCATGCTGCTGTATAAAAAATTAACTATAGCTTTTACAATAATGCTTTGCTACACGAGTTTAGTGGTTTCCGCCCCTTTTCCAGATGGATGCGAAGTCACTGGTTTTAGTTACGACAAGAACTTTCTTGTTTTAAATGAGCGAGGCGAGCAGGCGTTCTATCTCATCCAAAATCGCTCCGAGCAACCTGTGGAATTAGAACTTCACGAAACAAAAGTGGTTTTTATGAGCCCCAAATTACATAGCAAGTTAGAACCATCACATTGGTCTGCTTTTGCATCTGATATAGAGAACCAACATTTTAAGTGTTTTACTCAAGAGGGAGAAAATACTACTATTATCAATTGCAATGATGTTCTAGATGTTTGCCAATACCCTCGAGTTAAATTTGCCCTAAGTAACATGGGTAATTATTGGGTTTCAACGAACAAGGAACAAGGACAAGTTATTAAGGATACCGTTGCTAAAGGAATCTGGCTCAAATGGTGATTGCGTGAATTTAAAGGGTAAATTATTTATTTTCACAGGCATCATCGGCTCAATTATCATTCTGTTTGGTTTAACACAGACGGTAGCACAAGCCTACTTTGTAATTGGCGCCCTACTGCTTCTGTCTACCGCGATAAACTTTAAGCTAACCTATTTCATTGCCCTAGAGCTTATCCTTATTGCAGGGCATGGCGCGGCTCTACTGGGGCTTGGAACCGTATCGCAGGTCGTGTTGCCGATTCTACTTTGTACGCAATTATTAGCTTATTATGTGTTAAGTGGACAACTACACAATATTTTTCGATTGATTGGTATTATTGGAATTGCATTACTTTCCATCAGTTTTTCCTATGAAAATCAGTGGATTTTCTTTTTAGGAAGCTTATTTGTAACTATTTTTTCAATATACCAGGTGAAACAAGGACGTTGTGTTGCATTAATATGGGTAGTTCTCAATATGCTCTTTGCTCTCATAGCGGCCGTTAGACTTGCATTTTAATCTATTTGGAGAGTCCCATGGCTAAAACACCATCATCAATGCTCCCTCTTGGCACGCATGCCCCACAATTTTCTCTTTTTGACCCTTTGACTAAAAAAACGGTTGGGTTTAATGGGGGTCACGATTTCAATGCTACGGTTATCATGTTTATTTGCAACCACTGTCCATATGTTAAGCACGTAAACCTTGAGTTAATTCGTCTAGCAACAGACTATATGAATAAAGGTGTTCGTTTTTTAGCGGTAAATTCTAACGATACAGAACATTACCCTGATGACTCACCTGATAATATGAAAAAAATGGCTCAATCGTTGGGATACCCTTTCCCTTATTTATTCGATGAAACGCAAGAAGTGGCTAAAGCCTACCAAGCAACGTGCACACCTGATTTTTTTGTTTTTGACAGAAATAATTGTCTAGCCTATCGAGGCCAATTAGACAACTCACGTCCAGGAAATGGAATTAAAGTAGACGGCAGTTCAATACGAACAGCGCTTGACTGCTTGCTCACCAATACACCAATAACGGAACAACAAAAACCTAGTTTAGGTTGCAATATTAAGTGGAAGGCATGATTAGGCCCATAATAGCTTGTATTTCAGCCTGATTGTCGCTCAACAAGAAAGTGCAAAAAGCTCAAATGAGTCTTTTACGGTTTTAGCTTGTTTTTCAGAGTTCGTTGTAGCAAAGAAAAGAGAGCCATTAATTGACATTTGCTTTCCATGTTTTATAGCATCAACAGCCACCTTGACAACGATAGCGATAAAGCCAATTCCGGTAAGCGCTATCAAAATATTAGCAATAATAGGGTTCCATATTTTTCTATGTGCTTGCATAGCTGTATTTGCATAGTTAAGTGTTCGAATAAAGTCAGCTTTGAAAGCATTAATCTGAATAATAGTTGGTTTTTCCTCACTTGATGTCAAAAGAAAATTGCTAAGCTTATTATTTAGTGTGTTTGCATGGTTCACAACGACAATCCCTTTACCAGAGCCTGATTTAGATAACGTTTCTCCAAAAAACAACATTGCTCGAATTTTATTAAATAAATCAGCAATAACTGGCTTTGTCTTAAGTTCGTTAATAATTTTAGCCTCATGCCGAATATTTTTTTGCTGGATAATGTCTAAAGGGTACACCGCGTCTGATTTAATTTTGAACAGCGCTTCACCTAATATTTTAAAAATAGGCTGTAATTTTTGCTCTGCTACTAAATCAATTTCCAATTTGTTCGAAGGAAGATTTGATAATATAAATTTTGTTAAATTGTAAAGTTGTTTAACACAGACTTGTTCCTCTTCATTTGGACAAGACAACCAATCTGATATTTTCATAAAGGCAAAACTTGTTTCTATCCTACGAGTAATATCCGATAGATTTTTTTTATTATGTATATAGTTACCCCAAGCATCAACTTCAATTAAATGCCCCTGATCACAACCCAACATGATATCAAGTGTACTACCAATAGAAATCACGCCTACATTTCCATTTACCCTTAAATCTAAATTAAGATTCATTAAATCACTACGGGATATACCATGGTTAGAAAAATCAAAATCCCCACGTTTGAATAGACTTAGTAATAGTTCGCATTCAGGCAAACTTATTCCTTGCTCGGAAGAGCTAGGTTGCAATAGCGGTTGCGTGGCTTTAAATATTGCCTCAAACAACTCTTTATCCAACAATAATTTTTTAAATTTTTCGGTACCAATGACACCTTCTAGATGCATTAAGCTCAGCAACGCATTCTTAAATCCATGGTAACCACAAGACTTCTGGCCGGCAATCCCAGATAATTGATTCATAACGTGTAGTTGATGAATAATCGACATTGTATTTCTCTATAATAATCATATTAGATGTGAGCTTCGGGCAAAAAAATACCAGTCAGCTTAGCTGACTGGTATTTTTTTTATAAATAGGTGTTTTTATTCAAAAACGCCTATTATTTAGCAGCTACAATTTCAACTTGCAAGTTAGCTATGACATCACTGTGAACATGAATTTCAACCACATACAGTCCAACTGAATGCAATGGACCTTCTGGCATTACAATTTCACGTTTACCAACTTCAATTGACTTGGCTGTTAACGCATCTTTGACTTCATTGGGTCCAACAGAGCCATACAGTTTACCTTCATCACTAGCCTGAGCTGCGATAATGATAGTGGTATCGTTGAATTTAGCAGCACGTTGTTCAGCGTTAGCTAGATCAACTTGCGCTTTTTTCTCAAGGTCTGCGCGTCGAATATTAAATTGCTCAATATTCTTCGTTGTTGCAAAGACAGCTTTGTTTTGCGGAATAAGAAAATTACGACCATAACCAGGCTTTACACTAACATTGTCACCTAAATTACCTAGATTTCTGACTTTTTCTAATAAAATTACTTGCATCTTAACTAACCCCTTATATTATTTTACCTGCATCAGAAGGCAGGTATAACCTCAAATTAAATAAACTATCCAATGATCCGAAAATGACGTAAACAGGCAGCATAACAAACGGCAATAGTATAAGCGTCGCTACCACTAAGATTAGCGAACTTAACGGCCGTTGCTTGGACAGGATATTAAAGCTTAGACTTAAGCCCGCGAGAAGAAAATAGAACACTAATATTGGTAAAAGACACATCGCAAGCACATTCTGGTAATGGGCCGCAATGAACATGATTACCAATAGTAAAAGTCCTATCTTATCAGCACGAAAAGCTAAGGCTTCACGTCTAAATTCCCCAGGATAAAAAAGTTGCGATTGCACTGACCGAGCCAACATCAACGATAAACTGGCCGAAAAAACGACCCCCACAGCCTGAAGTCCAAGCAAATAGCTAGCGAGAATCATCTGATTCATGCCGG
>CAXNER010000038.1:0-7375 GCA_964201315.1 Legionellaceae bacterium | reverse complement strand
TTTTCCTTAGCCCTCGTCATCCCAACATAACAAAGCCTACGTTCCTCTTCGAGTCGTCCAGGCTCGTCCATGGATTGTTTTCCGGGAAATAACCCCTCTTCCATGCCTACCAAAAAAACCAAGGGAAATTCAAGCCCTTTCGCTGCATGCAAGGTCATCATGTGCACTGAGCGCTCGTGTTCATCTGCTTGCATCTCGCCAGCCTCCAATGAGGCATGTGCTAAAAAAGCTACAAGCAAGGGTAATTCCTCCTCATCTTGTTCATAACGAAACTGCTTGGCAGCATTTATCAATTCTTGAAGATTTTCTAATCGAGACTCAGACTTATCCCCTTTTTCTTTGGCAAAATGTGCGTGCAACCCACTGGTCTGAATCACTTCACTGATTTGTTCATCCAATTCAAGATGCAATGTTTTTAAACGCAACTGCTCAATAAGCGTTATAAAATATGACAATGCGCTGGCTGCACGCAGTGACAATTGATTAGACGCTAACAATTGCGTAGCCGCCTGCCATAACGGTAATTGTTCTGTTTTCGCCAATGTTCGCAAATCATCTAACGTCTTTTCACCAATCCCACGTGTTGGGAAATTAACCACGCGCTCAAACGCTGTATCGTCGTGCGGGTTAGAAAGCATGCGAAGATATGCCAGCGTGTCTTTTACTTCGGCTCGCTCAAAAAAGCGCAAACCACCATGAATACGATACGCAATGCCGGCACGAAGCAATGCCTCTTCAAGCACACGTGATTGCGCGTTAGAACGGTACAAAATGGCTATCTCATCCGCACTGCCTCCTTTATTGATCTCCATCGTGATGCGCTCACTGACAAAACGAGCTTCTTCCAACTCATTAAACGCACTGTATACAACAATTTTTTCACCGATCTGACCTGAGGTCCATAAATCCTTGCCCATGCGCGAATGGTTATGTGTAATCAATGCATTAGCTGCATCAAGGATAGTGCTCGTCGAACGGTAATTTTGTTCAAGCCGAATCAATTGAGTATTCAAAAAATCCTTAGAAAAACGTTGAATATTTTCAACTTTTGCCCCACGCCAACCATAAATTGACTGATCATCATCGCCCACTGCCATAACTGACGCCTGCTCACCTGCAAGCAATCGAATCCATGCATATTGAATAGTATTGGTGTCTTGAAATTCATCCACCAAAATAGCTTGGAAACGCTGCTGATAATGGGTTAATAAATGAGCATTGTCGCGTAATAATTCATGCGTACGTAAGAGCAACTCTGCAAAATCAATGACTCCTGCCATTTGGCAGGCATGTTCATACGCTTTATAAATTTCCACAAGCGTACGACCAGGACCGTATTGAAGGACTTGAATGTGTTGCGGGCGAAGCCCCTCATCTTTTTTGCTATTAATAAAGGACTGGGCTTGCTTCACTGGCCATTGTTCAATGTCCAAATTCAAGGAAGCAATAACACGCTTAATAATGCGTGCCTGATCATCACTATCCAAAATATGAAATTGTTCAGGTAGGCGTGCATCTTCATAATGCCGTCGTAAAAGGCGGTGACACAAGCCATGGAATGTCCCAACCCACAATCCTTGCACTGGAGAACTAATCAATTGGCTTAAGCGAGATTTCATTTCACCGGCCGCTTTATTAGTAAATGTCACTGCTAAAATTGCGTGCGGAGAAATCTGCAAAACATCAACCAGCCATGCAATTCGACTCACTAAAACCCGAGTTTTGCCACTGCCAGCCCCGGCCAATACCAAAGTATTACCAATGGGTGCGGTCACTGCACTTCTCTGATGTTCATTGAGGCCTTCTAACCATGGTGCTTTCTGCATACATCCTTCCACAAAAAAATAATTAGCGCATTATCATAGAAAAAGTAGTAGAAGACCACTACGCTATACAAAGCGTTTAAAAACCATAGGCATTTTATGCATACACTCTACCCTTCAATAAAACCTTATGCTTATCACGAATTAGCAGTTCGTAACCCACATGTTCTCTATCTTGAAGAAACTGGAAATCCCGAAGGAGTGCCTGTTATCGTCCTACATCCCGGCCCAGGTGCTGGCGGCGATTCTCATTTACGACGTTTTTTTGATCCACAACACTACCGAATAATTATTTTTGATCAACGTGGTGCTGGGCGCTCTACCCCGCATGGAGAGACACGCTTTAACACTACCCAGGAATTGCTCGATGATATTGAAGCCATACGTGACTTCTTGCACCTTGATTCATTTGTGTTATTTGGTGGCGGCTGGGGATCACTACTCGCGCTTCTTTATGCCCAACTTTATCCTCAAAATGTGAAAGCGTTGTTATTGCATCAAGTGTATCTGGGTAGAAAACAAGACGTTGAATGGTTTTATAAAAGAGGGGCTTGTCAAATATACCCCGATTATTGGCAATCGTTTATCAATAACATTCCCGCTGACGAAATGGATGACATCCCAAAGTACTACAACAAATGTTTACAAAGCACCAATGAGTTAGCCCGGATGGCTGCGGCAAAAAACTGGGCACTTTGGCAAGCGCATTGCAGCAGCTTACAACCCCACTCAAGCGTTATTGATCAATACAGTGACCCTCATTTTGCCTTGACGTTATCATCACTTGAGTCCTATTACATCACCAATAATTATTTCATTACCGATGATCAAATTTTATCTAACGCGCATAAAATCAGGCATATCCCTTCTTATCTTGTCCATGGGCGCTATGACATGGTTTGTCCATTAGCAGGAGCATGGTCGCTAAACCAATTATTACCAGCGTCAAACCTACGAATCGTACGCGATGCAGGCCATTCCGATCGCGAAGCAGGAATTATCGACGCACTGATCCATGCCAGTATAGAAATCCTACAACATGATTTAAAAGCCAGTTAGCCTATTGAAAAGACGAAAGAACTAAGGGCACCCCTCTGTCCTTAGTTTTAAAGCATAACGATCTGGTGTAACATAGATTCTCAACCCCAAAATAAAGTACTTAATGCGTTTAATTACTACCTTTGCTGCCATGGCCGGCGGCCTGCTCTTATCAGCCTGTGTAACCAAGGGTACCAACCCTGACGATCCCTTCGAGCCGATTAATCGCAAAATTCATAAATTTAATATGGGCTTTGATTCGTACTTATTAAAACCACCAGCCAAACTTTATAAAAAATTTATACCATCGCCTGTGCGTGCAGGGATCAATAACGCTTACAACAACGTGAACATGTTACCAACCGTGGCCAACGATTTACTGCAAGCCGAATGGAACTATGCTATCAAAGACACATGGCGCTTTATTGCCAACTCTACCATCGGTGTGGCAGGAATATTTGATCCAGCCAGCACCTTTAGTTTGCCTCTCCACAGCAATGATATGGGCTTAACTTTTGCCAAATGGGGCGACAAGAAATCACCCTACTTCGTCCTCCCCCTGCTTGGACCAACTACGTTTCGTGATGGCATGGGCATGATGTTTGACTACGCACTATTTACACCCTATCCCTACATTCATTCAAATTATGTCCTCTACGGACTATTAGGGCTTCGCTATGTCGATCTACGTTCACAAATGCTAGAAACAGATCGCATAATAGCTGAATCTTTAGACAAATATGCCTTTATTCGTGATGCCTACCTGCAACACCGAAATTTCCTTATTAATGGCGAACAACAAGACACTGGCGAACTCTATGTTGGTGATGAGGATGACGACAGCGTTTTGTCTACAACCCCCGAACAAAAAGTCACTTTACCCAAATTTCCCCTTACGACGGCCAAAAATGCTACACATAGCGCTCCTACAACCTGAAATTCCGCCCAATACCGGCAATATCATCCGACTGTGCGCCAATAGTGGCGCACAGTTGCATTTAATTCACCCTCTTGGTTTCGCTCTTGATGACAAACGAATGCGACGGGCTGGATTGGATTACCATGAATGGACCAGCATCATTCAATACAAGGACTCTCAAGAATTTATTGAAAAAAATGCTCAACGACGAATTTTTGCTTGCTCAACAAAAGCTCAGAAATACTATGGCGAAGTACATTATCAAGACGAAGATATGCTGCTTTTCGGACCGGAAACGCGTGGCTTGCCCGCTACAATGTTAGACCAGTACTCAACCATTCGTATTCCAATGCAGGCTACCAGCCGCAGCCTCAATTTATCCAATGCTGTAGCAATTATTCTTTTTGAAGCATGGCGTCAATTAGACTATAAAATCGGATGAAAATGCTGATAAATACGAACAGCTAAGGCATCACTGATACCAGGCACCTTTGCAATTTCATCGATGGGTGCTTTGGTTAATTCACGTAGACCACCAAAGCGACTAAGCAAAGCCCGACGCCTTTTGGCGCCAATACCGTCGATGGATTCTAATGAAGAATCAAGACTTTTTTTCTGTCGTTTTGCGCGATGCGTTGTAATGGCAAACCGATGTGCTTCATCGCGTATATGTTGCAAAAGATGCAATGCCGGCGAATCAGTTGGAAGCGTAACTTCTTGTGAATCATCCGCCAAAATTAACCGCTCAAAACCCGCCTTGCGGTCCGGCCCTTTGGCGACCCCTACCAAGGTTACTCCCTCAACATTCAACGCCGTAAATACACGGCGCGCAACCGCCACTTGTCCTTTCCCCCCATCAATAATTAATACGTCAGGCAAGCATTTCTCATCAACCAAGCGTTTAAAACGCCGCGTAATGGCCTGCTCCATGGCCGCATAATCATCCCCAGGAGTAATGCCACTGATATTAAAACGTCGATACTGGCGTCTACTTGGCCCTTTGGCATCGAATACAACACACGAGGCAACTGTTTCTTCCCCTTGCGTGTGGCTGATATCAAAACACTCCATCCGCATTATTGGTTGTGATAGGTGCAAAAGAGAACATAATGCCTCATACCTGGTTTTTATCAACGCATCTGATGTCATGTGCCGAGCGATGGACATATGCAAATTATTAAGTGCAAAGTCAAGCCAGCGCGCGTTTACCCCCCGCGGCTTTGTTTGAATCCGACAGGCTTTACCGCGCAAATCACTCAACATCTTTTGCACATGCGTAAGATCATCAACCTGATGATCTGTGAGTATTAGCGCAGGAATACGCTCCGGTGCGTCTAGGTAGTAATAAGCTATAAATGCCGCAAAAACTTGCGACCATAAAGACTCAACCTCGTCATCAATCAATCCTTGCTTAGGAACTGAAGGGAAAAAGCTCATGCTAGCCAACACTTCCCCATCACGCACAGTGACACATTGAATACAGGCAAATCCCAAACGCGCCTCAATTACAATCACATCCGCATCACCACGCAATTGCACAACGCCTTGTTGCTCTTGAATCAGACGTAAATTTTTAATTTTATCGCGAATAAGTGCTGCTTCCTCAAACGCAAGACGGGCTATAGCATCTTCCATTCGGCAGGCTAATTCATCAAGAATCTGCTGACACTTACCCTGTAAAAATCGCGTTGCATCAACCACTGATTGCTGATAGTCCTCTACAGTAATACAAGCCGTGCAAGGTGCACTGCAGCGCTTAATTTGATATTGCAAGCAAGGACGGGAACGACTACTAAAATAACTGTCACTACAATTACGAATTTTGAATACTTTTTGAATAGTATTTAATGTCTCTCGTACTGCTGTAGCACTGGGGTAGGGGCCAAAATATTCCCCTTTTTGTGGCTTTTTCTTACTACGAATTAATTCCAAACGCGGAAAAGGGGTCGTGTGAGAAACATGAATGAATGGGTAAGATTTATCATCCCGCATTAACACGTTGTATTTTGGCTGTAGCGACTTGATTAGGCTGCTTTCTAAAAGAAGTGCTTCCGTTTCGCTACGTGTAATACTAACGTCAATAGCCACAATTTGGCTAACTAAAGAGCGAGTCTTTGCCCCACTAGTGTGTTTATTAAAATAACTATTGACCCGTTTTTTTAAATTAGAGGCCTTGCCAACGTACAGTACCGTACCCTCACTATTGAGCATCCGATAAACACCGGGATCTGAACTAAGATTAGCCAGAAATGTACTTAAACCAATAGAAAGAGGGGGGGAACGCATGTTACTTATTCATCTTGCAATGCATCAGTAGGTCGCTCAATGATTCGGTGCTTCATTGCCATGTAAGTCAATTCAACGTCATTTTTAATGGCTAATTTTTCAAACATACGATAACGATAACCATTAATCGTTTTGCTGCTTAAAAACAATCTGTCTGCAATATCTTGCACATTCATACCGCTGGTTATCATGAGCATCACTTGCATTTCTCGTTCAGACAAAAGATCAAAAGGAGAATCTTGTGGCGCTTGCAAACTATTTATCGCCATTTTTTGTGCAATTTCAGCGCTTAAATATTTTTCACCTTTCACGACTTTACGAATAGCAGCCGCCATTTCCTCAGGGCCAGATTCCTTCGTGAGATATCCCATTGCACCCAACTGCAGTACGCGGCTAGGAAGCGGCTCAGTGCTCAAGGCAGTTACTGCAATGACTTTTACTTGTGGACTGGTTTTTTTCAGGCGCCGTGTCACTTCCCAACCATCAATACCAGGCATTTTCATATCCAGTAAAACAACATCAGGTTGATGCAATTTCACCATAGCTAAAGCCGTCTCACCATTTTCGGCTTCGGCCACTACTTCAACATCAGGTAAATCATCTAATAATCGTCGAATACCCATCCGCACTAACGCATGGTCATCAACAATTAGAACTCTTATCAAACGATGCTCCTTGACAAAAAAGCCAATGAACACAAAAGGTGCAACAATGTTAACAAGAGTGACTCGTCATTACAATGCTTGGGGTAATCCTAGCTGGATAGTGAATAAGATGATCATGACGCCCTAATGATGGGATGTTTTCACCAAGAAAGCTACTCGGATTAAAAATGTATGTTGCTATTACCAATTCGCCCTGTAAAATAACGTTTTAATAGAGCGTTACACACGGATGTTCAATGAGTTTTACAACAATTAGGTATAATGGATTCCTATTAACGTTGTTGGTCTTAGCTCCGCAAGTCACCACCGCCGGAACCAACACTAACCATCCTTTTTTTCAACAATCACCCTCTGGTTTTTTACCGTCTTTTCCCACTTTATCCGAATTAAAAACCGGCCACGTTGTTATTGAGCTCGGGGGATATTGGAGCTCTCAAGGCAAGACGCAGCATATTCAAGATATCAGCATTGAAGACTTGGCAGGTGATGAGTTCAGTATAACCAACAATCACGATAGCAATGGCCTGGTTGGGCTTGGCTATTTTATAGACGGCAAAGTCAATGCCTCTTTTAGAATGAGCTATGGGATTAATACCTTTTATCTTGCTAGAACGGCCGTATCAGGCACCATTACACAAGAAGAT
>CAXNER010000037.1:0-7519 GCA_964201315.1 Legionellaceae bacterium | reverse complement strand
CAGCTTTTCTCCTAAGAGATTATGCGGTATTAGCTTGAGTTTCCCCAAGTTATCCCCCTCTTTAAGGCATATTCCTGCGCATTACTCACCCGTGCGCCACTCGCCACCAATCTAGCAAGCTAGACCGTGCTGCCGTTCGACTTGCATGTTTTAGGCATGCCGCCAGCGTTCAATCTGAGCCAGGATCAAACTCTTCAGTTCAATCTCTGTGTCAGTATCTCTACTAACGTTTACTGCTTTGTTTCTTGTGCACTCTTTCTTCTCAGAGCACCCACACAGTTTGTCTTCTAATTCTTAATAATCGTCGCCCCGTAGGCGTGCTGCGTATTCTACTCATCTACGCTTCCTTGTCAAACACTTTTTGATATTATTTAGCCTTGTAGATGAAGCTTAGCGAGTCGACGTTTACCTACTTGGATGATATAAGTTCCACCTGATGCAAGAATCAACGATGGGTCAATAATTTTCTCACCATCTATTTTTACAGCACCTTGCTTAATTAAGCGTATTGACTCGGACGTGCTTTTTGTCAAATCCACTTGTTTTAATAATTGTGCAATATTACTCACCCCACTATTTGAAATAATTTGTGTGTCTATATCATCTGGTATCACTTTATTTTGAAATCGCTCAACAAAAGCCTGATGGACCGCATCAGCATTTTCCTTATCATGAAAACGAGTGACTATTTCTTTTGCGAAATCAATTTTCACGTCACGTGGATTAACTCCGGCTGCAACTGATTGTTTAAGCTTTGTGATTTCTGCTCCAGATTTAAAGCTCAACAAATCTATGTATCTCCACATTAACTCATCAGAGATAGACATGAGCTTGCCAAACATCGTTTCTGCAGGCTCATTTATACCAATATAATTGCTCAATGATTTAGACATCTTTTTAACGCCATCCAACCCTTCTATTAAAGGAGTCATCATCACGACTTGTGGCTCATGTCCAAAATGTTTTTGTAATTCTCGCCCCATTAATAAGTTAAATTTCTGATCTGTTCCACCCAATTCAATATCAGCCTTAAGCTCCACAGAGTCATAACCTTGCAGTAGTGGATAGATAAATTCATGAATTGCAATGGGCTGCCCTGTTGTATACCGCTTATGAAAATCATCCCGCTCTAGCATCCTAGCCACGGTGTGTGTCGCTGACAAACGTATTAAATCTGCAGCGCTCATACGACCCAACCACTGCGAATTGAATACAACTGTTGTCTTTTCAGGATCTAGAATTTTAAATACTTGATGCTGATATGTTTTTGCATTTTCTAGAACGGCGGCCTCAGTTAATGGTGCTCGTGTTATGTTTTTACCCGTTGGGTCGCCAATCATGGCTGTAAAATCACCTATCAAAAAAATTACTTCATGACCATAGCCTTGAAATTGACGTAATTTATTCAGTAGCACTGTATGACCCAAGTGGATATCAGGCGCCGTAGGATCAAATCCCGCCTTGATTATTAACGACTTACCTTTTAACAATTTTTTTTGTAATTCTCCTTCTGGTAGAACTTCTTCTATACCTCGGAGTAATTCACTACACACTAATTCTTCAGTTGTCATAACAGTAAAACCTTTTTTAATGATTGACCTAAGTTCCTACAGCGGGTATCTTAGCCCGGATAAATTGTTCCTGCTAGAGTATAATGGTGCTTGGGAGCTTATAGCCAATTTGGTACGATTCCCGTGAACAAAGGCAAGTCACAGATGTTTAACAATAAAATCAATTGATTAAGTTAAATTATCTTAAATTTCTCAGAATCCTGGGGCACTTAGAGTTGTCGCCTACCTTTAGAATTCATTTTTAATGGGGCGGCTTTGGTACAAAATTGTGCTAGATGCAAACAAAAATGCTTCAGGTTTTTAAACACCGCAACATGCCTTGTTTAACAGCGAAGCCAACTAATGGCGGTGTTATATACTAAACACCGGCCCACCTTAGCTTATAGCGTTATTCGAGATGACAGTAGTAAAGGCAAAATATGGATCAACGAACCAATGTCCTACAAAAAAACTCAGCTACATCATTAGCACTCATGGTGTTATTTGCTATTTTTTTATTGTCTTATTTACTCGTTAAAATATTTTCTCACCAACAAAAATCAAATTATGCACATTCTACACTTACACTACCTAAGCTTGCAGCTCCAAAAGCTAGCACCGAGAAATCAAAAGAGAACAACGCGTGGACGATTGTTCAAACGCATTCAGGTGATTCATTAGCAAGCATCTTTAAACAAGCGGGCCTTAACCGACAAGCTTTACAAGCGGTTCTACATGATAATCAACATGCCAAAGCTCTAGCAAATATTAAACCGAATCAGCAGATTCAGTTATTAATTCATGGTGACGCCCTAGAAAAATTAATTTTTCCATTGTCAAGCAGTCAAGATTTGGTTGTTTCCCTCAACGAGGGACATTACCTAAGTCAAATCCAATCACGCAAAATGAATAGCCACAATGACTACTTAACAGCTACCGTTCGTGGATCTTTATATGGTACTGCCAAACGAATGAACATCCCCTACAAATTAGTTCAACAAATGACGGAAATTTTCAACTGGGACATTGATTTTGCAAAAGACGTGCGAGCCGGAGATCAATTTAGCATCGTCTATAAAGCATACTATATTGATGACAAATTAATTAGCACGGGTGAGATTTACGCTGTAACTTACACCAATCGCGGCAAAGCTCATCAAGCGATACGCCATGCTGATGCGTCTGGTGACTATGATTATTTTACACCGCAAGGCACCAGTCTAAAAAAAGCATTTTCTCGCTACCCAATTAAATTTAGTCATATCAGCTCACCATACAGCCTCTCCAGATACCATCCAGTTCTTCATTACAGAAGACCACACAAAGGTGTTGATTTGGCAGCAGCTATTGGTACCCCCGTGCACGCAACGGGAGATGGTAGGATTGCCATTATTGACCACCATAATGGCTACGGCAACATGGTCAAAATTTCTCACAACCAGGGATATGCCTCTATCTACGCTCACTTGCTCAGGTTTCAAAAGGGCCTAGCCAAGGGCGCTCATGTAAAACGTGGGCAAGTAATTGGCTATGTAGGGCAAACCGGGCTAGCAGATGGTCCTCATTGTCACTATGAATTTCATGTCAACCAGCAACCAAAAAATCCTACAACAATTGAATTACCTCGCGCGTCGCCAGTACCTGCGCGTGAAGCAGCATCGTTCAAAGCTAATGCGAATACTCTTCTTGCGCAATTAAAACTCTATGAAGAAGCGACGCTTGCCGCTGTTGGGAAAAAAACAATAAACACGGCCTAACTAGGTGAAAAGATAACGGCAAATAAACACGGTTGCAATAATCCCGGCCAAATCAGCCAATAACCCTGCTGGAATTGCATGTCTGGTACGCCTGATACCAACGGCACCGAAGTACACAGCAATCACATAAAACGTAGTTTCCGTGCTACCCATTAAAGTAGCCGCTGATTTGGCAATAAATGAATTACCGCCATGCTCATGAATTAACTCCGCCATTACACCGGTTGCTGCACTGCCTGAAAAAGGGCGAATTAATGCCAAGGGAAGTAGCTCAGCTGGCATCCCTATCGCAGCCAAGGCAGGCGCTAGCAATGTATATAACAACTCAAAAAACCCTGAAGCACGCAACATTCCGATGGCGACCATCATAGCTATCAAATAAGGAATTATGCTTACGCTCGTCTCAAACCCCTGCTTTGCCCCGACAATAAACGCATCAAACACATCAATTTTTTTAATTGCCCCATACAACGGTATTCCAACGACGAAGGCGATAAATATCCAGTTTGATAATTGATTTGCAAAATAACTCATAAATTATCCGCTTCTTTTAAACGATAGATAGGTAATTTGGCTAATTGTTTAACCGCAGTAATGCCTACAATAGTAGATATGCTAGTAGCCACCAACGAACTAAAGATCACACTGCTCGGATGCAGGCTACCATTGGCTGCTAAAAATGCGATGGCTGTTGCAGGAATTAATTGAACACTCGAAGTATTGATCGCCAAAAATGTACACATCGAGTTACTAGCCGTGTGAACGTGTGTATTTAGCCGCTGCAATTCCTTCATGGCTTGCAAGCCAAATGGAGTGGCCGCATTTGCAAGCCCTAACATATTTGCCGCTATGTTAAGTAACATAGCTCCCATGGCGGGATCATCAACAGGAACATCCGGAAAAAGACGTCGCATCACTGGCTGAAGCGCTCTGGCAAAAAGTTTTACTAAACCTGACTCCGAAGCGACACCCATAATGCCTAACCACAAAGCCATGATGCCGGATAATCCTAAAGCCACCTCAAAACCTAATTTAGCTGAGTCGGTTATTGCACGAACTACCTCATCTATACGCCCTTCGATTACTCCCACAATAACTGCGAGAAATATCATTGCTAACCAAATCGTATTTAGCAAAATTTGCCTCCAATACTTGACTAAACTTCTTTCACAAACTATTTTCCATTATTTAACCAAGGAAAATAATGTACATTCCCAATGTGTTCAAGCGAGCATTGCTCCTTGGCTGCCTCTCGGTATTATCACTGCAAACCTTGGCCCATGAAAATAAAATAAAGGATGAAAATACAGATAAAACAATCAGCCAACTATACCATAGCCTAAATAGCAAACCTAAATCAGACATGGCGACCCGCTTACAAATTATAAGTGCAGAATTTCTGGGAAAACCTTATTTACTAGGCCCCTTAGGCGAAGGGATACAAGGGGAATTTGATCAATCACCCTTGCAACGTACTGATGCGTTTGATTGTGAAACATTGGTCGATACAGTAGTCGCCTTAGCTCTTGCAGACGATCCTCATCAATTTAAATATTGCATCAATCAAATCCGTTATCGCAACGGGCGTGTGTCGTTCATTGATCGCAATCATTTTACTTGCCTAGATTGGAATAAAAACAATCAACACAAGGGATTTGTGAAGGACATAACCACGACAGTAATAGATAATCATCACCAACCTGTTGCAAAATTTGCACACGCTTTAATTAATAAGCCAGGTTGGTATAATCATTTTTCTACAGATTCTATCCGCCTTCAGAGGCCTGACCCTATCGAGCAAACAAAACGCTTGTCTTCATTAAAACAACGTGGAAGTCAATTACCAGCTGGCATTTCTACGCTTCCCTATGTACCGTTATCCATTTTGTTTGATAGCACAGGAAAACCTAATACATACTTGTTCAAACAGATCCCCAATGGCGCCATTATTGAGATTGTCCGCCCAAATTGGGACCTAACTAAAGAGATTGGTACACACCTCAACGTCTCGCATTTAGGTTTTGCATTCTGGGAAAATGGCAATCTGATTTTTCGCGAGGCCTCATCAGAATACCACCGTGTCGTCGATGTCTCATTAATAGATTATCTGCATGACGCACTAAAAAGCCCAACCATTAAGGGAATAAATATCCAAATTGTGCAGCCCAAACAAGACAGTATTAGCGGTTGTGGGGCGAAGAGGCTACATTAAAGTTAAAAAACACAAGGATGACCTACTACAAAGGCCTCTTTTTTTGATTAAATTAAGTAATAAGTACCTATCGCTATCGTTCTATTATAGGGAAGTTGATAAAACTCAATGTTCAAATTGGCTGAATAGTTTCTTACTAAAAAGGCGAACAATTTTTCTTGCCAAAAAAACCACAATGCCTTTGTATGCCGCGAAGCGACAACATTAGGAATTTCAAGCATGTAGGTGGCCGTCTCAATATCTACATGAAAAGGTAGGAGCCCACGTTCATTAGCAAGATGGAGGGCTTGAGGGACGGATACCGTATCCATAAATCCATAACGCAGCGTCAACTCGCAAATATTTTGTTTCAACGGATTTATCTGAAATCTCTCGGTAGATAAGACATGCGGGATATTTTCGACAGTATAATTGACAATCAAAATATGCTCAGGCAACGTGCGATTCAATTTTAAAAAGTGCAAAAAACTACCACCACTCTTATCATAAATATCTGTAATAAAAATAGCGGTAACATTAGAAAGTCGATTAAGACTTTTGTAATCGAGCTGTTTTAATATTTTTGATAATTTTTCTTTTTTTAGATAATACGTTTTATGCAAATAAAGCCGCCCTCTATTCCACGTATACATAACAAATGCGCAAGCCATAGCAAACACAAGAGGAACCCAACCACCTGTTCGCAGCTTTTGGATATTGGCCCCTAAAAAAGCAATATCAATAATGCCGAAAAAAGAAAATATACAAATAATACTAAACCAGCTCCACTGCCATTTTTTAACCGCCATATAAATAACCAATATGCTTGTCAGAATCATGACCATGTTCACGGCGATACCATAAGCATGCGCTAATGCATTTGAATTTTTAAAAGCAAAGATCAAAATCAGGGTGCCAACAGCGAGAATAAGGTTCATTTGTGGGATATAGATTTGCCCCATTTTTGACTGCGACGTTTGAATGATCGGTAAATGCGGATATAAACCAAGTAGTACCGCTTGTTTAGTCAATGAAAAGGTCGCAGAAATCACGGCTTGAGAAGCAATAATGGTGGCCATTGTTGCAAGAATCATCAACGGAAAAGAAAACCATCCTGGCGCCAATAAGTAAAAAGGGTTTGTGATAGCCTCTGGATGAGCCAATAAATTGGCACCCTGACCAAAATAATTGAGCAATAAACTCGGAAGAGCCACGAAAAACCAGCCACAGCGAATTGGCTTTTTACCAAAATGACCTAAGTCAGCATACAAGGCTTCGCCGCCAGTAACGACTAAAAATACACCGCCTAACAATGCATAACCTTTCCATCCATTGTGAAATAGAAACGCTATCCCATGAATAGGGTTAATGGCATTAAGTACGATAGGATTTTGAACGATTTGGAATACACCAAGTATTCCCAACGTAATAAACCAAATAAAAATCACTGGCCCGAAGATAAACCCAATTTTTTCAGTACCAAACGATTGCACCGCAAATAAAGCAACCAAAATGATGCAGGTTAGGGGAATAATCCAATCTGAAAGACTAGGAATAATAACATTAAGCCCCTCTAAAGCGCTGATAACTGAAATAGCAGGGGTTAGCATTCCATCACCAAGCATCAAGCCTGCACCAAATATACCAATAAAGAAAAAAAGTGCTGGCCTCTCATCACTCGCGCGTTTAAGCAGTGCCAATAATGCAAGGATACCTCCTTCCCCTTCATTGTCTGCTCGAAATAAAATGACCAAATACTTAATAGAGATAACCAATACCAACGACCAAAAAATAAGTGATAACACACCAAGGACTGCGGCTAAATTTATAGGTAGACCATCAAGAGATTCGCGCATAGCATACAAAGGACTGGTACCAATATCACCAAAAACAACGCCAAGCGCCGCTAAAGAGAGCGGGAGTAATGTTTGTGATTCGTGCGTAGCTGATTCGGTCAAATCGAAAAGCCCCCATTCAACTGATTAAAAAAAGAAAACCACCTAAAATTTTCGTCACTCATT
>CAXNER010000036.1:0-7553 GCA_964201315.1 Legionellaceae bacterium | reverse complement strand
CATTACAATGCCGCAAAACAACCTGTAATTGTAAGGCTGACTATACTACATGTATACAGTCGTGCAGAGGCCTAATTCATAAACACCTGCAAATTCCACCGGCTTGTTGTTAATAGCCTTTAGATAGATGAGGTATACGTTCATGACAGATGAAAATTATAATGACATCGACCCCACAGAAACACGTGAGTGGTTGGACGCTTTGCAAGCTGTTGTTGCTAGCGATGGTGATGAGCGCGCTGCTTTTTTAATTCAAGAGTTGCTCAATAAAGCGAGTGCAGCAGGCATAAGGCTTCCTCGCACAACGCATTCCCCCTATAGAAATACGATTAAAACGCACGAAGAAAAGCAAATGCCACCTGATGAAGGTATGGGTAAACGGATTAGCGCGCTGATTCGCTGGAATGCAGCTGCCATGGTTTTGCGTGCGGGTAAATATGCAGCTGAGCTTGGTGGTCATATCGCATCCTATGCGTCTGCGTCTACTCTTTACGAAACAGGGTTTAATTTTTTCTTCAAAGGGGCGGATGCAAACACTGGTGGTGATTTATTGTATATTCAAGGGCATTCTTCACCAGGTATTTATGCACGAGCATTCCTTGAAGGCAGGATTTCCGAGCAACAATTAGATAAATTCAGGCAAGAAGTTGAAGTTGATGGTTTATCGTCTTACCCACATCCATGGTTGATGGGTGATTTCTGGCAATTTCCAACAGTGTCGATGGGTCTAGGACCTTTGCAGGCCATTTACCAGGCACGTTTCCTCAAATACCTAGAAAATCGCGGATTGATCAAATCAGAGGGGCGTAAAGTTTGGGCCTTTCTTGGTGATGGAGAAATGGATGAAGTAGAATCTGTTGGTGCACTTTCAATTGCCGCGCGTGAAAAACTTGATAATCTTATTTTTGTAGTGAATTGTAATTTACAGCGTTTAGACGGTCCCGTTCGTGGAAACGGTAAAATTATCCAAGAATTAGAGGGCGTGTTTCGTGGCGCTGGTTGGAATGTTATTAAAGTGATCTGGGGCGGACGCTGGGATCCATTGTTTACACGTGATACAGATGGGTTGATGCAAAAGCGCATGGAAGAATGCGTTGATGGCGACTACCAGGCTTATAAAGCAAATGATGGTGCCTATGTGCGCGAACATTTCTTTGGCCAATACCCTGAATTGAAAAAAAGGGTTGAGAATTTATCAGATGATGAGATTTGGCGATTGAATCGTGGTGGTCATGATGCTCAGAAAGTATTCGCAGCCTATGCTGAAGCAGTAGATCACAAAGGTGGTCCTACCGTTGTTCTTGCAAAGACCGTTAAAGGCTATGGTATGGGCGCTGCGGGTGAGGGGATGAATATCACTCATCAACAAAAGAAAATGAGCATAGAGCAATTACGAGCGTTTAGAGATCGCTTCAGCATTCCTGTCAGTGATGAAAACATCACAGAGATTCCTTTTTACCGACCGGCTGATGATAGTCCTGAAATTCAATATTTACAGAAACAACGTAAAGCCTTAGGTGGATATTTGCCTTCACGTAGTTCGTCATTTGAGCCCTTAGCTATTCCTCAGCTATCAACCTTTTCAGCCTTAACCAAAGGGATGGGGGATCGCGAAATTTCAACAACGATGGCATTTGTTCGTATTTTGACAATGCTCTTAAAAGATAAAGAGCTTGGACCGCGCATAGTGCCAATAGTGCCCGATGAGTCTCGTACCTTTGGTATGGAGGGATTATTTCGACAAGTTGGTATCTATTCCCCTGTAGGTCAATTATATACTCCCGTTGATCATGAGCAAGTGATGTATTATCGCGAAGCGCGTGATGGCCAAATTTTAGAAGAAGGGATTAACGAGGCAGGGGCTTTCTGTTCATGGATTGCTGCGGCTACATCATACAGTTCAAATAAATTAGCCATGATTCCCTTTTATATTTACTACTCCATGTTTGGTTTTCAGCGAATAGGTGATCTTGCTTGGGCCGCTGGTGATATACAAGCGCGTGGTTTTTTACTGGGCGCCACTGCTGGTCGAACGACCCTTGCTGGCGAGGGATTGCAGCATCAAGACGGTCATAGCCATCTTATGGCGTCAACGATTCCAAATTGTGTGGCCTATGATCCAACCTATGCCTACGAACTTGCTGTGATTATTCAGCATGGTATGTACCGCATGTACACGCTTCAAGACAATGTGTTTTATTACATCACCGTAATGAATGAAAATTACCAACACCCAGACATGCCAGAGGGCGTTGAAGAAGGGATTATCAAAGGGATGTATTTATTGCATGAAAGCAATAAAAAATCCAAAATCCATGTTCAACTCTTAGGAAGTGGCACAATTTTACGTGAGGTGATTGAGGCGGCACGCTTATTAAAAGAAGACTTTTCTGTGTTTGCAGATATCTTCAGTGTGACTAGTTTCAATGAGTTACGTCGAGATGGTTTGGCCGTTGAACGCCATAATCGCTTGCACCCAGAAAACGCTCATAAGATTAGTTATGTGAATCAGCAATTAGACGGACGAAAGGGCCCGGTTATTGCAGCTACCGATTATATGCGTCTCTATGCCGAACAAATCCGCCCATTTATTAATGCGCCTTATGTGACGCTGGGAACAGATGGCTACGGTCGAAGTGATACACGTGCTAAGTTGCGTCATTTCTTCGAAGTCGATGCTAAATTTATTGTGGTAGCGGCTTTGAGTGCACTAGCTGAGTTGGGCGATGTGCCTAAGTCAACCGTAGTAGACGCGATGAAGCGCTATGGGATTGACCCTGAAAAACTTGATCCTGTTACTTGTTAATTAATCGCCCACATGAAGAATTGAGGTATATATGGCTGATGTACAAAAAATTTTAGTACCGGATATTGGTGGTGCGTCAGGTGTTGATGTCATCGAAATATTGGTGAAAGTGGGTGACACAATAGCTAAAGAAACCCCTTTGGTTACACTTGAAACTGACAAAGCTAGCATGGAAATCCCTTCCCCAATGGCAGGCGTCGTTCAATCACTGACCATCAAGGTGGGTGATAAGGTATCCGAAGGCGATGTTATTTTAACTGTTGTTACGGCTAAAGAAAGCGTTACAAAGCCCGCGGTAGAAAAAGCCACGCTAGCAGATTCTTTGCCCAAGAAGCAAGCAACAGAAGATGATGCATCAAAAGCGCTTCCAATTGCTAAACTTGAGCTTGAAAAGGCTACAGCAATGACGCCTGAAATTGAAAATGGTTTGCACGTTTCTGCAGGTCCTGCCGTTCGACGTTTGGCGCGCGAGCTTGGTGTTAATCTTACTGTAGTGAAGGGCACTGGACGCAAGTCTCGTATCGCGAAAGAAGATGTTACACAATATGTTAAAAATAAACTTAATGAATCGTCGGCCTCAGGTGGATTTGCTTTGCCCAAAGCGCCAAGCATTGATTTTAGTAAGTTTGGTACGATTGATATTAAACCACTCAACAAAATTAAACGGTTAACTGGTGTTAATGTGCACCGATCGTGGGTGACTATTCCGCATGTTACTCAATTTGATGAAGCAGATATTACTGACCTAGAAGCATTTAGAAAGGCAGAAACAGACAATGCGAAGGCTAATGGTTTTAAATTAACGATATTGGCGTTTGTTTGCAAAGTTATTTGCAAGGCATTAGCGGTTTATCCACAATTTAATGCATCCCTCGATGCCAACGGCGAGAATTTAATTTACAAGCATTACTTCAACATTGGTATAGCTGTAGAAACGCCAAATGGCTTGGTAGTTCCAGTGATTAAAGATGTAGAACGGTTATCTCTCGGGGATATTGCGAAAGAAATGGCACGTCTAAGCACGAAGGCCCGTGATAAAGGGTTGATGCCAACAGACATGAATGGTGGTTGCATCACTATTTCAAGTTTAGGTGGGATTGGTGGTAGCGCGTTTACGCCTATTGTTAATAGTCCTGAAGTTGCAATTCTTGGGTTGTCACGCTCTAGCATTAAGCCTATCTATGATGGTGGCGAATTTAAGCCACGCTTGATGTTACCTTTATCGCTTTCCTATGATCATCGTGTTATCGATGGTGCAGAGGCTGCGCGGTTCACACGTTATATTGCTGACGGATTGAGCGATATACGACGAATTTTATTGTAGTAATGAGGCATACAAATGACTAAACAAATTAAAACAGAAGTAGTGGTTATCGGTAGTGGCCCTGGCGGGTACACTGCTGCATTTAGAGCGGCTGATTTAGGTAAGCGTGTCGTATTGGTAGAGCGCTTTGATACCTTGGGTGGTGTGTGTTTAAACGTTGGATGTATCCCGTCTAAGGCGTTGCTGCACATTGCTAAAGTGCTTGATGAAACGCATGAAATGGCGGATCTTGGCGTGAGCTTTGCAGGATTGAAACTTGATAATAAAAAATTAGTGGCTTGGAAAAACAAAGTGGTTGGTAAATTAACCGGCGGCTTAAACGCACTTGCAAAACAACGTAAAATTGAGGTGGTTGTCGGAACAGCGGCTTTCTCTGGTGCCAACCAACTAGTAGTTGCTGGTAAAGACGGTCAGGTTAGTATTGATTTTGAACAAGCGATCATTGCGGTAGGCAGTGAATCTGTGAACTTGCCCTTTATTCCAGAAGACAAGCGTATTTTTAGTTCTACGGGCGCTCTTGAATTGGCTGATATAAAAGGCAATTTGCTGGTTTTAGGTGGCGGTATTATTGGTTTAGAAATGGCGACGGTATATTCGGCGCTGGGCGTTGACGTGACTGTTGTTGAGTTTTTGGATCAATTAATGCCGGGTGCTGATACTGATCTGGTGAGTGTGTTACAAAAACGCATGAGCAAAAAAGGTGTTAAATTTTTGCTTAAAACAAAAGTCACTGCAATGGATGCTAAAAAAGACGGTATTTATGTGTCTATGGAAGGCGAGCATGCAACAGACAAGCCGTTGTGTTTTCAGCAAGTGCTCGTTGCAGTGGGTCGCAAACCAAATGGTGCCACAATTGCTGCAGAGAAAGCAGGCGTAAACGTTGACCCACGTGGTTTCATTTCAGTTGATAAACAAATGCGCACTAATGTTTCTCATATTTATGCTATTGGTGATGTTGTAGGGCAGCCAATGTTGGCACATAAAGCCATGCCTGAAGGAAAAGTAGCGGCTGAGGTTATTTGTGGGATGAAGCATTATTTTGATCCAAAATGCATTCCTAGTGTGGCCTACACAGACCCTGAACTTGCCTGGGTTGGCTTGACGGAAAAAGAGGCAAAGGCACAAGGTATTGCTTATGAAAAAGCGGTTTTCCCTTGGGTAGCCAATGGGCGTGCATTAAGTATGGGTCGAGAAGAGGGCATGACAAAATTGCTATTTTGCCCAGAAAGCAAACGTATTCTAGGCGCAGGGATTGTGGGTATTAACGCAGGAGATCTCATTGCTGAGACCACATTGGCTATTGAAATGTGTTGTGATGTTGAAGATATCGCATTAACCATCCATCCGCATCCAACACTTGCTGAAACGATTGCCCAAGCCGCAGAGATATTTGAGGGAACAATTACTGATCTATATCTGCCAAAGAAAAAGAAAACTTGATATGTTTTTCAGGGCATGTTTTGTCTTGATGGCACAACGCTCAAGAAAAACAATCAATGTAGCCCGTATTTCGCTTCTCTACATACGGGCTACTATTTTACCATTCTGCTCTCTTCGGAAGGTGTATCTTTAAATCGATCTTAAATAATGCATTGTACAGAGGTTGTTTATGACAATACGGGTGCGAGCCATGCAACTTAGCGATATTGATAGTGTTTTTGCTATTGAGATTGCTGCGCATCAGGCACCTTGGACTCGTGATATTCTTCGTGATTGTGTAGCACTTCATTATGATTGCCATGTGATTGAAATTGATAATGCATCAGAGGTTAAATTAGCTGGTTATATTATTTGCCGTTCCCATGAAAACAGTTGCCATGTTCTTAATTTATGTATAGCTACAGCGCTTCAGGGCAAAGGTTATGGTCAGTATTTATTAAAAAATAGGCTTGATGCATTGCAAGCGACCCCCATCGACTCGGTAACCCTAGAAGTTCGGCGTAGCAATTTATCAGCAATGCATTTATACCAAAAATTGGGTTTTGAAAAAGTGAGGATTAAACGAGGCTATTACCGTGACGGGCAAAGCATAGAAGATGCCATCGTACTTAAAAAAAATGTTGTTAAAATTTGAGTTGATTTTACAGATAAAAAAAGCGCTAATTTTAGCGCTTTTTTCCGAATCTAATACCCTATTGGAACTCTTCCTATCAAAATCAATATAAGATAAATCACTAAGATAAGGCCAATGATACCCATAGGTCGATATCCCCAGTTTCTACTATAGCCCCACGTTGGAAGTCCACCAACAAGGAATAGGATGAGTAAAACTAATATAATAGTGCCTAACATGATCTCTTCCTTGAATTATGTATATGCTTTGAAGCTACACCATAAAATTCATGTTAAATGTGTTTCTTTTACATGTCCGAGTTACCTCATAAAGAATGTTACCGAAAGGAGGAAATTCTTTATGGGGCACTTCGCAGGCACGTGGAAAAAATTAGGAGCAATTTTTTCACTCCTAATTGAGATTACTATTTGTTAGTTGCAGCAAATGTAGGCGCATCCTCTGCTTTGCTAAAGATTGCTGAGGCTGCTGTAGTAAGCTTTAACAAATTAACCTTCTCACATTTAATGACGGATATTTCCTGATTGTCAGCTCTTCTCATCAGCGAGACCTCGGCGAAATTAGCCGATGATAGTTTGCTTGTTATTGTCTCAGCTAACTTACGATCAGAACATTCGAGAAAGGTAATTAGTCCGTTGGTTTCATTGACTTTCCAACCAGTTTGTTCACTTAATTTTAATAAGTTGAGTAGTAGCACATCTCGTTGCAGAGGTGAAATTTTTCCTAAGCAGAAGGCTGGTGCTTTGAGCTGAGCATCCAATTTTTTCTCTTCACACAAACCAATCTTTAGCATTTCTTTGGCTATAACAACTTGTGCAGCATTGATATCTGTTTGAGCAAGTTCTTCTGCTTCGCTATAGACCTTCGTATTCAACATAACCTTGGATGTTATCAATTCAATATCAAATGTAGGTTTTTTTTGTTGAATACGCCGTGCTACTTCACTTAATTCGATGCGTAGACGAACTAATTGCTCAATGGTGCTATCTGAAAAGGGTTGAATACGTGCGTCGATAATGCGTTTCTTAATCAATTCTATTAAGGGTTCTCTAGAGATGTCAATGTGAGCAATGGCTATGGAGTAAGCGCTTTCATCGACTGCTTTCTCACCAGGATGGCGTAGCAGAATACTAGGCAGATCAAAGGAGCGTAGAAAGCAATTCATTATGCATGTTGCCACACGGCCATTTGCGTTTCCGAATGGATGAATGTCAGTTAAGGATCGCGCCCGAAATAACTTCCTATTCTTGGTTGAGTGTGTAAAATCACCCCATCACAACAATTAGCACTTAAAATGGACAGATTTAACCGTCTACGAAATTAGACAATGCCTCAAATAAAAGCTTTGATGT
>CAXNER010000035.1:0-7700 GCA_964201315.1 Legionellaceae bacterium | reverse complement strand
CACGATTAACCATCAATTGTAGACTACATAGCAGGGGTACTCGAATGATTCATACCATTGCAAATGATTACAGCAGTTGGTTGGGAAGATATATCGAACAAAAAGAATGTGTTTATAAGCCACTGGCGAGTTTATTACTAAAACAACTAAGACACGTTAAATCTATAGATGAGTTACATGCTGTGCTCATCGATGCAAAAAGACAACCGCATTATCTCTCTTTTTTCAATCAAAATCCCAACGATCCTTTTACTATTCAACTCACTCAGCGCTTACAGACAGTTGTCCAAGTGCAAGAACTTTATACTCTTCAAACTCACACCAAGATAAAGGGCATTTCAGCAAAAGGCCAAGGAACCGCTTTGATTGACTTGCTCAACGAGGTGTTAACTGATCCTAGAACCCTTATGCATCGGCTCGCAATAACTTTACTGCGTTTTATGCAAGATATGGGTAAATTGCAAAAGATGGTTAGCCACCTTGAATCTCAGCCCCCAAAAACCGCTCCACTCGATCCAAAACCGGGGTCATTCGATGCAATGGCCATATATTGTGCACAGCAGGCTGCCTGCGTTGATTTGTTGCGCAATAATGCCGCTACACTTGATTTTAAAAATAACATTAGCACAGGGTCCAACAGTTTTTTACAAACACTTCTCTGCATATACAACGACATAAATACGCCAGCACTTGAGGTAAAAATGGAGTCATGTGCTACAACCAGATGGTGTGTAATATCTTAAGTTGGTTATTTGAATAATGAAGGGATTTCTGATCCTTGCCCAGGCTCAGGACCCCGTTCTTCTAATAACGCGCCTATTTCATTCAAGGACTTATGCACACTTTTAGCAGCGGTTGCGAACGTAGTTTCAATGGGTGTTGCGAAAAACTGTGGTTTATAGGCATCTCCGGACCCAAAAATGGCTTTGCATAACTGACAGATAGGTTTTAACAAAGCGCGAATAAAGTTAGCAAAAGGGCTAGCCTCCTCATCGGACAGTCGATTTAAATTTTCTCCAGACAACTCTTCTTTGATGATGTTAATTGATTGCTCGATGAAAACAACTGTGGATGTTCTATCCTCGGTGCAATAAGTCTCTAAATTTTCGTTTAATCGCCCTTTAATGGTATTAAGCATTTCGACTCTGTTATCCCCAACAGGAATAATACCTACCTCCTGGTCTATCATATTTATCATTTGTCGAATGACTGCGACTTCTTTAGATGCTTGTCTTAGCTTTTGTTTTCCAATGAAATCGATAACCTCATCTGCAATGTGATCTTTAGCCTCAATAGCGCGGCCTATTTCTGCTAATGCCTCAAAATTTGAACCGTTAATAACACTGTCAACGTCGAGCAGCGCTTTTTTTATGTTTTGAAGTTTGTTGTGGGTCGTTTCAGGGTCTTGCAGTTCTCTGTGTGATAACTTTATTTCTACAGGTATTTGCAATGCTATTTTACTTTCTAAAGCATTATGTTTTGATTCAAGATCAGTTAGTCGATGCATAAGCCCATCCCTTACCTGCGTTAATGCATGATTTACTGGTTCCAGTTCTGTTTCAATTTGCTGTAGAAGCCTAATTTTTTGTTGAGCGATGTCGTTACTTGAGATTGCTTCCATTGAAACAGTCTCATGTAGGGCCGATGGAATACCCCCCAATTGCTCAATAAACTTATCATAATCACTTGCATGGCTTACCATTGTAGTTATATTTAATTGTGCTTTAACTAACTCCACAGTATGCTCGCCATCATGGGGATGAAGACTCAACAGAGCGGCTATTTTACTCAGTGCTCTGTCACCAGACGCTCGAACATCAGCTATGGCTTGCCAAACAGCAGCCCTTGTTTTTTCCTCGATAGCAATAGCCTTAAACAGCTCTTGTTCATTAGTATCGAGTGGAACCTTTAGGGCATCTAATGCTTCAATAAGATTTTTGTGAGCAGCAACTTTAACATCCATGGCGTCGTTTTCTGATAAATCAATTAGAGCGTCACTAGATATCTCTGTTGTGTACGCTGCCAGTAATCGATCCTTTTCCCTAAACAAACTAGCCTGTTTTTCCCATAGTTCTTTAATAAGGGGTGAGTTCGTAGAAGATGCTGGAGGTAATCGATTTGAATAATCATTTATATCAGATAATAGCGAACCCACTATTGATGTTAATTCAGCTAACTCATTAGCAAGCAGTACCTCTGGGGTCACGACATTAGCCATCTCTAATTTAGAACCAGAATCTGACTTGGGTTTTTTCTTCTTAACCTTTGCCTTGATGGGTCTATCACTAGACGCTGCTATAGCAGCAACAGAATCAGGAAGAACAAGGCCTTCGGCAAGCGTTGCCGGAGGGACATATCCGTAATTAGGAGCAATGATACCCATCACTTTCGCATGCAGTTTAGTATAATCAGCGAGAAAAGACCCCATTTTATCAGACATCCATAGCAGAACCTTTTTCTCCTCCATATTTTCTGACTGAAATTCTCTCAATTCTTTAACTAATTGTTCAATGCCCGCCATAATTTTCGGGCTTTCCTTGAGCGCTCTAATTTTTAGTTGGGATGAAAGATCGCTTATCATGACATCAATAGCTCTATGTTTTATCGCATGCAATAGTCTATTGCATGCGTGCAATTGTGTATCAAATTGTGAATCACTCGGAATGTCAGATGAACTTAACAAGGCTTTACTTTTATCGCGTTGCTCTTCATAAACACCGATGGAATCATCTGTAACGGATTTTTTATATTTTTCAAGAAGAGTATCAATTTTTAACATTGCTGCTTGAACATCCTGTAGTTTCGCCATGTTTTCACCCTAAACCCTGCTAAAAACGACGTCTATTAGTAACAGTGTAGGACATGTTTATTAAAATTACACAAAGATCATTAAAAATACATCCAGATTGGTTGTATTTAGAGTCAGTGAGGTGAACTAGTTGAATGAAGACTACAGCCAGATTATTCAAAGCAGCGCATCAGCGCAGGGCTCTGAAACGAGTCTCAGTGTTTTTTCTTATCTTATTGGTCGTGGCTCGCCGAGGGCAGGCATATCTGGTCCATCATTTTTAATCTGATTTAATGCACCGTGCGCCCTTCTTGTAGCAACGGTAAGATTTGCTTCTATTGGTGATGCAAAAAATCCAGGCTGCCAGGAATTATCACCCATAACGTCTTTGATGACCTTCATCACTGGTTTTAATAAATTACGAATAAACAAAATAAAAGGATTTAATACTTCAGCAGACAAGTTCTCTAACTTCTCTTGAGATAGATTTCTCTGCATAGAAGTTATTACCTCATCAATAACTGTTTTATTGTCTATTTTTAGCGTTACATAGCTATCGTATATTGCTTGTAAATCCGTATTTATTCCACCAAGAATAGACAGTATTCTTGGGTTATTATTGGTACCCTTAATTGTCGATATTTCTACCTCTACTGAGGAAATCATATCAAAAATTGCCTTTGCCGTTGGGGAGTCAATCGTGGTCTGCTTCAGTAACTGAACGTTAGCATTTTCATTATCTATTTTAGATTGAGCGGCCTCTAATTTGCTGTAATTTGCATCAAAAATAGTATGTTGACCGATAGTCAGTGCCTCCAATTCATTGGCTATTTGCTCACATATAACAGATTGCTCTGAAGTATTGATAATCGTTGGCTCTATTGCCTCTCTCAACAATTGTAATGCATTCTGTGCAGCGGTTATGTTATGCATGAAGCGTTCATTGTAGGTCTTTAGTGAATCCAACAAGGGTGCCATAATGGAGGTTATTTTATTTTCTATAACTCGGTACGTTTCTTTAAGTGTGTCTACATCGGTCGATATGAAGGTTGATGGACTTTTTTTTATCTCATCAATGACTAATTGCATGTTATCGACGGCTCTATCCATGTCGACATTTTGAAAATCAGAATGACGACTAATTCCCTTCATTTTTTGAATATTTTCCAAAGCAAGGTCAGCCTTTCTCCCTAAAACATATCGATTGCTTATCGCCGTACTGTCTCTAAGGCTAATTGCTTCATGAATGCGTTTGGAATTAGTTTCAAGCCTCTTTTTTATTGATTGTAAGTGCTCAATGTGTTGTTGAATTACTCCATTTTCAACAACAAGCCTATCAGACTCAAGTGGATACTTTGAAAGAGCGTCTGGGCTACGCACCACTTGAACACGCTGATGTCGTTCCTTTTCACTCATATCTACTTCTAAATAAATGAATGTATGTAGTGCTAATAATTCTGTAACCATGACATCCGCTTTGGGTACAGACGCCACATTTCTATTTATTTGGTCTATTAATGTGTCAACTTCAGCCAACAACCCACTTAACTTAAGCCTAAGGCCTACTACCGTTAAACCATCACTCAAAGCAACTGTCGTATCACCTGAAGGCTCCTCGGATACCACTGCACTTCTTTTTATTTCATCTAACTCATTAATTATACTCATTATTAGTTGAGTCGCCTCAGTCATTAAAGCTAAGTGCTGCTCTAAGGCGTCTAGATATTGTTTATCACACTCAAGTAATTTTTTTTCCATTTTGGACGGTGTCGCATCAGCTCGATGAGCAAGTTCTATTGCCATGTCCTTTACACGTTTAACGTCTAAAGCCGTTAATTTCTCTGCGTTAACAATTGGAACAGGAATGAATTTTTTACTGATTTTCTCTAAAGTACCCCGCGATATCTCTGCAAATTGGTTTAGGAAGTTAAGAGCATCAGCAATTTGTACCTTTTCTTCTACATTGAGATCGTTAAATTTGTCTGGTGCAAACAATCCTATATTTAATAAACGTATAATTTCCATCTTCGTGCTAACGTCAACAGACTCTTTTTTAAATTTTGCTAAGGCAACATATAGAGGTTTGAGCTCTTTTAACTTAAGCACAATGAGTGGATCGGGTTCAGATTCTTGACTATTTGACGTCTCAATAAAGACCTTTTGAAGCGCCTTGAAACGCCCTTCTTTATCCGTTAATTGAGCGCTCAGATTCAGACGTTGCAGATTTATCGCCAAGGAAGAGTCTGTAATTTCAACAACCTTTGTCCGCTTATTTTTCTTATGAACCAGCACGCTGTCCGCAAAGGAGGGTGAAATAGTGGCTAATGGTGTAGACGTAAGTAAATTACAGTCATTGATAAACGTGATCACCTCTTTGATAGGAATGGGTTTGATGTCCACACCAATTAAAGATTTTTCAACCGTTCTTAGCATTGCAATATATTTTTTAATACCCTTTGGATCGCGCACACTAGACATTTCAAGTTCTGCATCAAGCCGTTCAATCAAAGAATTAATTATTTTTAATTCAAGATTCCTTAACAATATTTCAAGATCCGTGCTTGTATTTTCAGGAAGCATCATATCATTTTGTATCAAGTCCAAATTATCCTTAACCACTTGGATGCTATCTAAAAAATTTAATGGACGGAGGTATGGCAACAGTTGTTGGTAGCGATCCGCAAGTGCTTCAACTGCAGCTAATTGCCTTCTAGCGTTAACAAGAGTAAACATGTATACACCCGCAAAAAATGCTTAACAAAGCAACATTCTTGTTAATTTTAGACCATATTTATTAAGTTAATATTAAGCCCTGAACAAATGCACGATTATCAACGCCCCATGATGCCCAGAACAAACTGAGAGAGGATAGGAGGTGCTAGCGCGATTGTAAAGCGGTCGATAACATACCAACATGAATAAGCAGAAGATTTAAGAAGCCTAGATGAGTTAAAAAAGGAAAAAGAAATATAGACAGCAATATTGCCGCAGTCACCGTTCACTAAGTGGATGCCTCCGGAGTGTTTTTGGCTTCTTAGTCAAAGCTAAGCTTGCTCACCACACCCTCAATCTGGCGTCCCAATTTACTCGTATTGGCTGCACAATGAACGCTGTCTATACTTTAAATACTAGATCAGCTTTAGGCATCTAGCCAATCAAAAATGTCGGTATTTTGCAAAGATTGCGTAAGTCCTGTATTACATCGCATCGGGTAAAAAGCCGCCCGCTTGCATTTTCCACATTCGCGTGTAATGACTACTTGCTTTGATCAATTCATTATGGGAACCATCCTCAATAATTTGCCCATTTTCAAACACTAAAATCCTGTCCATTTCTGATAGTGTGGATAGCCTATGAGCAATAACAATCGTAGTTCGACCCTCCATCAGCATGTGTAAGCTGTCTTGAATTAGTTTTTCAGTCACTGAGTCGAGTGCAGACGTTGCCTCATCAAGCACCAAGATAGGCGCATTTTTTAGCATGGCTCGAGCAATAGCGATACGTTGGCGTTGTCCACCCGACAGTTTAATGCCACGTTCACCAACTAAAGATTGGTAACCATTCGTTAACTGAGTAATGAATTCATGACAATGCGCTTTTTTTGATGCCACAATCACATCCTCATCACTTGCATTAACTTGTCCATAACGAATATTTTCAAACAACGTGCGGTGAAATAAAGAAATATCTTGGGGGATCATGGCTATGTTTTCTCGCAATGAGTCTTGGCTGACAGCTTGAATATTTTGTCCATCAATCAGGATATACCCCGACTCAACCTCGAATAGTCGCAAAATTAAGTTGGCAAAGGAGCTCTTTCCACTGCCAGACAATCCAACGAGCCCTATTTTTTGTCCAGGTTCTATAACCACACTCTTATTTTTGAAAAGATGCGCTCCCTCATCATAATGAAAGGTCACATCATCAAATTCAATACGGCCATGAGTAACCACCAATGGCTTGGCACCAGGAGCATCCTCAACCTCGTGAGGTGATGTAATAATGGTTAATGCTTGTCGACATTTACCAAGCTCTTCTGCAAATACCACAAATTGCCCTGCCAGATACCATAAATTATAAAAAATACTGATTGACAGTGAAATAATGAAACTAAAATCACCAATGGTTACTTGGTTTTTTCCATACATAACGATTAGCATATAAAGGTTATAACCGATCAGGACGACAATACTAATATCCCAATACACACGCATTTTAAGAATAGTCCGTTGCATGGCCTGGTCTTTATCCACTGTATCTAGAGCGGCCTTTTGAATTAGATTATTTTCATAAGCACTGCGCGCAAATAACCTTACATTGGTGACATTACTAATACTGTCCACAAGTTTGCCTACCAATGTTGTTTTGCTAGTTGCAAAAACATTGGAAAGATCGTGTATCGGTTTAAAAAATAATAGGGCAATTAAAATAAAGGCAATGGCCCAAATCAATAAAATTAAAGCAAAAATGGGATGTACAATAAGCATGGTTATTATCGCCATGCAAAGACCCACACATTGTGCAAACGCATCATCAATGGTAGAAAAAATAGCAATAGTACCTGAGGTCATGTCCGCTATTTTATTAGATATACTGCCTGCAAAATTATTTTGAAAATAACGATGAGAATGCTTGTTCAAATAAGAAAACATCGCATTAATGATATCGTTTCGTACGCCCGGAAAAAATTTTAGCTTGACTAAATCCAATATACGCATTGCAGTCGCAATCAGTACCCAAAGGCCTATATACAAAATAAGGTATGGTTTAACCGCATTAAACACAGCGGATTTATCCGCGTCAAAAACAACAGCCTTATCAATTATGATTTTTAATACATAAGGCGACAGCGAATTATTAACTCCCCAATAGAAAGCAATGATAAACAGCGCAGTAACATGCCATTTATAGG
>CAXNER010000034.1:0-7712 GCA_964201315.1 Legionellaceae bacterium | reverse complement strand
AGTTGCTCGCTCAACAACTTGCACAATCAACGTATTGCCTTGACGCTCAAGAACAACCGATTGGAAAAATCCAGTGTCGTATAAAGAACGAATAATTTGCGGTGTAGATGCAGGCCCAACTTCTTCACCTACCTGAACAGGCAAATAATTTAATACCGTACCTAAGCTGACGCGCTGCAACCCAGCAACCTTGATATCTCGCACAATGAAACCATTTGCGGCCTGTAACTGGCCTGAGCAAACCAAAGCGGTAGAACAACACACTACTAATACATATTTTTTACTGATTTTTTTCATTATTATATTTACACCTAGCACCACGAGAAGCCCCATGCGGCATGGGAAGATAGTATGAGCGCAACTCTAAAGAAAGGTTCGATCGTACCCCCTTTTATAGGAAGTGACACACCCTGTCAACTGACTCTATTTCGCACGGCCAAATTTTAACGCTTTTTCACACCACGCAAAGTATATCAAGTCAATCTTGTTAAATCATTCTTTAAAGCAATAATCATTAAGGTAACCAAAAAGGCTAGGCCAAAATAAATACCAATAGATTTAAATCCGTCTGAAACTGGACGACCTCTAATTAATTCAACCAGATAATACAACAAATGCCCCCCATCAAGCATAGGAATGGGTAATAAATTCATCACCCCTAAGCTAATACTGATTAATGCTAAAAAAGACAAATAATAAGTCAGGCCTCCGCGCGCGGATTCACCCGCTCCAGCAGCAATTCCAACAGGGCCGCTTATTGTCTGTAATGACAATTTACCCATAACTAGGCGGCCAATTAAAGCAAATGTAGTGCCAGTTAACCCTGCCGTTTGGAAAAACGCAGTACTGACTGCTTGCAATGGCGCTTCGCGGTCAGTCCGTAGCCAATGAGGTGGCCAATCCACTCGCGCTGATCGCACACCAAGCACGCCCTCTACATGCCCATTATTTTTTACACTGGCGGAGTTGACAACTATTTTTTCATGAATGCCGTTCCGGGTTAATGTCAGCACAATACGCTCATTCGGACGCTGCTTAACAAAATCGACCAACACTAACCAATCCACAATGTTTTTCCCATTAGCAGAAGTAATAACATCGCCCACATGCAATCCCGCCAATTCTGCAGGTGAGTCAGCAACCACTTCACCAACAACGGGAGGTACCGTCGGCAAAAAAGGGACAATACCGAGGCTTGCTAAAATATCTGGTTTTTTTACATCAATCTGCCAATCTGCTAGAGGTAAAATCAGTGTCTTTTCCTGACCATCGATTAATGATTTAACCATCATGGGTACTGGCTCAGTTGTTCCTAGAAGAGGCATTAATGCATACTGAAAATTATGCCAGCTTGTCACTTTTCTGCCATCCAAGGATAAGATCTCCGCACGTGCGGTTAGACCCGCACGCGCAACGATACTTCCTGGCTTAATATCATCAACCATAGGTGCAAGCGATTTAATGCCAATCACCAATACTAGCCACAGTGCAACGAATGCAAAGAGAAAATTAAAGAGCGGACCTGCAAGAACAATAGCTATCCGCGCCCATATAGATTTGTTATTAAACGCTAAGTGACGTTCGTTTTCAGGTACGTCACCTTCCGCCTCATCAAGCATTTTAACATAGCCACCAAGAGGGATGAGTGACCACGCATACTCTGTTCCGCGCTTATCATGCCAAGAGGCTAGCACCTTGCCAAACCCAAAGGAAAAACGTAAAACCTTGACCCCGCAACAACGTGCTACCAGAAAATGTCCAAACTCATGAACAATGATCAGCAACAACAATGCAAATGTGAAGTACCCCAACGTTAATAACATAGATTAATGCCCAAGAAAGGAAAGTCCACAGTAAAATAGAGGGGCGGCAGCAATCAAACTGTCTAAACGATCTAGCACTCCCCCGTGCCCCGGAAAAATATGTCCAGTATCTTTTAATTTGCTACGCCGTTTAAGCATACTGATAAACAAATCCCCAAGCATCGAAATCAACGCGGTGCCCACAGCAATTGCATACCAAAAACCAATTGATTCTGGTTTAAAATACAAATAACCAATCGTTGCAACGCCCATCACCAAGAAAAAACCACCTAAAGCACCTTCCACTGTTTTGCCCGGACTAACCAAAGGTATCAGCTTATGACGTCCCCAGCATTTACCCGCCAAATAAGCACCAGTATCTGCAGACCAAACTAGGCACAAAACATACACGATGAAGTCCTTGCCCTGTTCATGCTGATAAATGGCAGCAATGCTGCTAGCAAACAATGGCAAAAGTAATAGACAAGCACCCATGACTATAAAACGATAACCCCACAATGTTTCTGAAGCAGGATAGGTCAATACCGCCAGAAGAATCATACCCCAGGCCACCAAACCACCCATCAACCATTCATTCAACCAATGCACACTGGCATAGACAAGCAGCAGCAGCACTAAAATAAAAATAAATTTAGTCACTAAACGCTTAACCGGCACCAGCTGTAACCATTCCCACCCGCCTAAAACAACAAGCAACAAAATAACGGCCATCAATACCCACAAATTTGCATAATAGATAAGGCATAAAACTAGTGGAACAAGGACCAACGACGTTAATAACCGCGCTTTAAACATAAGGTTTCTCATTTGTTTGTTGTTCTGTGAGCCCATAACGACGCTTACGCATACTAAAACAGGCAAGTGCTTTATCAAACTCATCGGCTGAAAAATCTGGCCAGTGTTTTTCTGAAAAATAGAGCTCCGTGTAGGCCAATTGCCAAAGAAAAAAATTACTGATTCGCTGCTCACCACTCGTACGAATAAATAAATCCGGTTGAGGTAACCCATGGGTACTAAGCACTGATTCAAACGTATTTTCATCTATCTCATCAAGTGACATCTCAGCATTAGATACTCGACGTGCTAACGTTTTGGCCGCCTGCACAATGTCCCATTTTCCGCCATAATTTAGCACAACATTCAAGGTTAATTGGCTATTCTTTTCGGTCAGGGTCTCTGCCGCCTGCATTTCTTTGCACAACTCATTTGAGAGTTGGCTGCGATCACCTGTAAAACGTAACCGAACCCCATGATGATGTAATTCTTGTATTTCACGCCCTAGAGCCTGGATGAACAATTGCATAAGAAAATTTACTTCTACTACAGGTCTTGCCCAATTTTCGCTACTAAATGCAAAAAGGCTCAATGTAGAGATTTTCTTTTTAAGGCAACTCTGAACGATAACCTTGATCACACCAACACCAACGCGATGGCCTTCTATGCGCTCTAACCCCTGATTTTTAGCCCAACGCCCATTACCATCCATCACAATAGCAACATGTTGGGGTAGTTTTTGATTCAACCTACTTCTTCCATCAGCAAAAATGTCCTATAGTCTAACCTGTTTACGACAAAAAATTAAGAGCACGGTTTACGCTCACTTTATTGGGGTACGTATACCCCACCGTTTTCGGAGAGATCCATGGCTAATAGCCTCCCCCTGGTATTATTGATCCTTGATGGCTGGGGTTACAGCGAAGAAAAATCACACAATGCTATTGCCACCGCTCGTACTCCACAATGGGACAGTTGGTGGCAGACTCGACCACACGCATTGCTAGAGGCGTCAGGAATACCCGTTGGTTTACCAGATGCCCAAATGGGGAACTCTGAGGTAGGCCACATGCATATCGGTGCAGGACGGATTATCCCACAAGATTTGACCCGTATTAATGAATCGATCATCAATGGAAACTTCTCTAAAAATCCCGTGTTTATTGAAACAATCAAAGACATGTTGCAAAAAGGACGTGACTTGCATGTTTTCGGATTACTTTCTGCAGGCGGTGTGCACAGCCACGAAAATCACCTATTTGCTTTTCTTGCCTTGTGTGCCGAATACCACTACTCGAATGTTCGCCTGCATTTGTTTCTTGATGGACGCGACACCCCTCCGCAAAGTGCTTTACATAGTTTGGAGAAATTACAAAAACAGCTGGTCCACTATCCAGTCGCTACCATTTGCTCGGTGACTGGGCGCTATTATGCGATGGATCGTGATAAACGTTGGGAACGGATTGAACCTGTATATCGTTTGCTAACTGAAAATCACAGTGAGCATCATTTTAGTACAGCAGAAGAAGCCATTGCGAGCTTCTACCAACAAAAAATCTATGACGAATTTATTCCCCCCTGCAAGATAGGCAAGGGTATGGCAATCGAAGACGGTGATTCCGTGCTGTTTTTTAATTTTCGAGCCGATCGTGCCAGACAATTAACAGACGCTTTTCTCACTGATGACTTCAACGGTTTTAAACGTCGCAAAAAGCCCCTCATAGCACGTTTTATTAGTATGACACAGTACGCCCAATATCTACCGACCAGTTGTGCTTTCCCCCCATTAGCACTCCATAATACACTTGGTGAAATTATTGCTAAAAACGGCTTGAGACAATTGCGTATTGGCGAAACAGAAAAATACGCTCATGTTACTTTTTTCTTTAACGGTGGAACAGAACAAGTATTTTCTCATGAAAAACGTATTTTAATCCCATCTCCCCAGGTCGCCACCTATGATCTTCAGCCAGAGATGAGCGCAATTAAACTTACCAACGCATTGGTAGAGGCCATTCATAGTCGTGACTATGATGTCATTATTTGTAATTATGCCAATGCCGATATGGTTGGCCACACAGGTGATTTTTCCGCAACCGTTTGTGCAATTGAATGCCTTGACCAGGCATTACACGATGTCTGGCAGGCCTTGTCAAAAATAGGGGGACAGTTATTGATTACCGCCGATCATGGAAATGCTGAATCCATGTTTGATGATGCCACCCACCAGCCGCACACAGCCCATACAAACCACCCTGTGCCCTTTATGTACATTGGTAACGAATGGCACTTCAACACAACAAAAGGTAGCCTCATCGACGTTGCCCCAACCCTATTGACGCTGATAGGCATTACTCCTCCGAAAGAAATGACAGGCAAAGCCTTGCTGGTTGAAGATCATGTTATCCATAACTAAAGCGTATCTCAGGCCAATCAAATGCTTATTCATCAGTAGTTTATTGCTACTGCCCTTTGGAGCGCATGCGAAAACAACTGCTTTAACCAAAACTAAAAGTGAACTTAAGCTATTAGAAACTAAAATTAGCAATCTACAACGCACATTGAGCCACGCCCACGACAAAAATAGTGTACTCAACCATGAGCTTGCTAATACTGAAAAAAATATTAGCGAAGGCATGCGTCAATTAGGTAATATCCAATCAAACATAGATGTTATCCAGCATAAGATTGTTGAGCTACAGCACCAGGTCAACCAATTAAACGAAGAATTACACGCTCAACAATATTTGCTGGCCAAACACGTACGTGCCCGATATGTAATGGG
Organism: Legionellaceae bacterium; assembly: GCA_964201315.1. Lineage (GTDB taxonomy): Bacteria > Pseudomonadota > Gammaproteobacteria > Legionellales > Legionellaceae > CAXNER01. The sequence continues at coordinate 2,330 of CAXNER010000034.1, read as the reverse complement.
TGAATACCAACCTCTAAAATGGCTTCTTAATCAAGACAACCCGGCTACAAGCAGTCGTCTACTGACCTTCCACCAATACATTGTTAAATCACGCCAACACATTATTGACAGTGTGCATGAAACCAGCAAAAAACTAACCATAAGCGAGGAAAATTTACGCCTAAAAATCGCTGAACTGCAACAATTACAACAGCGATTAAACAACCATCAACAAAAGCTCGCTGGAGAAAAACGCTATCACATAGCCATCATAGAATCACTTAACAAAGACATATTAAGTAATCAAAACGCATTAAACAATTATCAGCACAACAAAGAAAACCTATCACGTTTGCTAAACACCCTGATTCAACAAAGTAACGTACAACCTCGATACCCATTTGTATCAATGCGAAAAAAATTACAACGTCCAATAAATGTGCGCGGCAGCAGCGTACGAGAAATGAACCAAGGCCTTATATTTTTTACAACTGAAGGCACCCCGGTGTCTGCGGTATACCCAGGGAAAGTTGTTTTTAGCGATTGGTTAAATGGTTATGGTCTTTTATTAATTCTTGATCATGGACAAGGGTTTATGACACTTTACGCCCATAACCAGTCTCTGTTTAAACAAAAAGGTAGTTTTGTAAATCAAGGAGAACAGATTGCATCCGTTGGGCACAGCGGTGGACTTAAACAAAACGGTCTATACTTTGAAATAAGGCAGCGTGGAAAAGCAATTCCTCCACTTAAATGGTTGTCTAGCATATAAATCGCCTCTGGACTTATTTAAACTAGGATTGATGGTTAATACCAAAACTTGCAAACCTAGAATATCTAGCTCTCTCGGCACAATAATAACAATGGAAAGCAGGGCGCCAAGGAACAGGCCGTACTTTCGAGGAGAATTTTATGTTGACTAAAAAACTATACTGTAGCGCTCTGATAGCCACTTTTTCAGCCATTTCACTTCTCCCACTGCGAGCCCTGGCAGATCCTGAGACCAATCAACCCACGCAGCGCATTCCGATGGAGGACGTACAACGTTTTTCCAATGCTCTGAGCGAAATCAAAAAATACTATGTAAAACCTGTCACTGACAAAGAATTATTTGACAATGCCATTCGAGGAATGTTGAATGGACTTGATCCCCATTCTAGCTATCTTGATGAAGAAGACTTCAAAGAATTACAAACATCTACCAATGGTGAATTTGGCGGTTTGGGAATTGAAGTTACAATGGAAAATGGCGTCGTAAAAGTTGTGACTCCTCTAGTCGATACCCCCGCTTTTAAAGCGGGGATAAAACCTGGCGACTACATCATTAAGTTGGGCTCTAAATCCGTACAAGGATTGGAACTTAAAGATGCCGTTAATTTAATGCGCGGAAAACCCGGAAGTCCTATTGAGTTGACCATACTTCGTAAAGAAGAAAGCAAACCACTAACCTTCACGCTGGTCCGTGAGCAAATTCTAATTAAAAGCGTAAAAAGTAAATTATTGGACAACAAATATGGTTACATACGCCTTACTCAATTTCAGGCATTAACGGATAAAGACATGGAGAAAGCCATCACAGATATGAAAAAAGACGCGGGGGGACAATTGAAAGGATTGGTCCTTGATTTACGCAACAATCCTGGAGGGCTTCTAGATTCAGCCATCCAAATTTCTGACGCCTTTCTCGATAAAGACAAAAAGGGCAACGCAGAAATGATTGTCTACACTGAAGGTCGAGTTCCTGGCTCTAAATTCACGGCCATGGCTAACCCCGGTGATATTATTGACAATGCCCCAATCGTTGTCCTCATTAATAACGGCTCAGCTTCAGCATCTGAAATTGTTGCGGGCGCTCTAAAAGACAACAAACGCGCCATCATTCTTGGTACTCGAAGCTTCGGAAAAGGCTCAGTGCAAACAGTTTTACCGCTAGATAGCAAACGCGGTATCAAACTAACAACAGCACTTTATTTCACGCCATCAGGCACATCCATTCAGGCAAAAGGAATAACCCCTGATATAGTTGTCGAGGAAGTCTCTGTCGGTAAGGGGGCTGAAAACAAAGATGCTTTTGCAGGCATTGCAGAGGCCGATTTAAGTGGACACATACTGAATAAAAATAACCCCCAAGAATCAACGCTTAAATCATCAGCAACTGATGAACAAAAATTATTGCATGAGGATTATCAACTTTACGCTGCCTTGACCATCTTAAAGGGTCTAGCCGTTGCTGAACGATAATCATGCGCTTTACTAAACAGTTGTTGTTCCCGCTGCTTGCTGGCATGCTACAGCCAGCAGTAGCGAGCGTTGACAGTCATTTTGCAGGCCTACACGCTGACTCCAATGCA
>CAXNER010000033.1:0-7934 GCA_964201315.1 Legionellaceae bacterium | reverse complement strand
TTTAAATTCCCGTCAATTTTTATAAGTATTTGATTAACACACAATGTTTGTATCTCATTAGCTGGCATGATGACCTCCAATGTTTTACTGTTCAGGGTTAATCTCACACTCAAAAGGGCTACGATCGAATAACAGCTCACCACCAATATGTTTATACCTGTGTTTAAGTTATATTATAAAATTTCGATCACAGCAATTGTCACGAACATGTCCTTGCGCCGTGACACACTTATTTTCTGGTTGGACAAAACACGTGGTATGCCCGTATAATTCGCACAGTTTTTCAACAGACAGAGCGCGATGAATCATAAAGTAGGTTTTGTAAGTTTAGGTTGTCCTAAAGCACTAGTAGATTCAGAACGAATCATCACCCAATTGCGTGCCCAAGGCTATTCCCTTGTATCAACATACAAAGATGCAGGTGTTGTTGTTATTAATACGTGTGGTTTTATTGACGCTGCTGTTAAAGAATCTATCGATACTATTCGCGAAGCGATGGCTGAAAATGGACGCGTGATTGTTACCGGATGCTTGGGCGCCAAAGCTGATATGATTCGCGAAGCCTGCCCTGATGTTTTACACATCAGCGGCGCTCATGCGTATGAAGAAGTGGTACGTGCGGTACACCGTCATTTGCCTCCGCCCATTGATCCATTTACCCAACTTGTGCCACCCCAAGGAATTAAGCTTACTCCTCGCCACTATGCGTATTTAAAAATTTCAGAGGGCTGCAACCAAAAATGCACCTTTTGTATAATCCCTACCATGCGTGGAAAATTACAAAGCTATCCAATGACGCAAGTACTGACCGAGGCGCGTCATCTAAAAGAAGCGGGCGTTAAAGAACTATTGGTTATTTCCCAAGACACTAGCGCATATGGCATCGATACTCGTTATCAACCGGTTGAGTGGCAAGGAAAAACCATCAACACGCGTTTTTATGACCTGTGTGAGCAGTTAGGCGAATTAGGCATTTGGGTACGTCTGCATTATGTCTACCCCTACCCTCATGTGGATGCGATAATCCCACTGATGCGTGACAAACTTATTCTGCCCTACCTCGATATACCCTTACAGCACGCCAGTGCACGCGTGCTAAAAGCCATGAAACGACCTGCAAGCAGTGAAAACACATTGGAGCGTATTGCCTCTTGGCGCGACATTTGCCCCGATATCACCCTACGATCAACCTTTATTGTTGGCTTTCCCGGTGAAACAGACGATGAATTTGAAGAGCTGCTTACCTTCTTAAAGGTAGCTAAGCTCGACAGGGTCGGCTGTTTTCAATATTCACCAGTAGACGGCGCTAAGGCCAATGAATTGGCCAATCCAGTACCTGATGCTGTCAAAGCAGAACGTTTTCACCGATTTATGGAATTACAAGCTGGCATTAGCCGGGGCAAGTTAGAAGAAAAAATTGGTACTCAACAAACCGTACTCATCGATGCCATTACAGATGAACACATTGTTGCTCGAAGCATGAGCGATGCGCCTGAAATTGACGGATTGGTTTATTTACCTCCCAATAAAGACATTCAGATCGGAGCATTGGTAAACGTAACTATTAGCGATAGCGATGACTATGACTTGTTTGCAGACTATTGATACAACGATTGACTTATCTCTAACACATTAGCTTGGTGCTCATCACAGATGTTGGGTGCTAGCTGCAACAAATACCGATGTAAGCTACTGTGATAATGCCGATACGCTCGCTTTAGCCGAACAAATTGAGTATCGCTGATGCTCTTTTGGGCATGCAATTGCTGTAGCTGATGAAGGGTATTTGTTAAGCGCACAAAGCACAATGATGGGTGTGCCAACACTAAAAATTGTACTAAAAATTCAAGATCTAACAAACCACCCGCAACATATTTAATGGCATGGCCATTCAATGGCTGGCTGATTTTTTTACGCATGTTTAGCACGTCTGCACGCAGTGATTGTCGGTCTCTTGGTATAAATAAAATATCACCCTTTAACTGTTTAAACGCTAATTGCATCCGTCGATTGGCAAAGAGCACTCGCGCCCGTAAAATGGCTTGATGCTCCCAAGTCCAGGCGCTCGTGCGCTGGTAATCAATAAAAGCATCAAGATGGCTGACTAGAAGTCCTGCGGCACCTGAGGGTCTTAAACGCGTATCAACTGCATAAAGAATGCCTGTTTGTGAGCGCGTAGTTAGCATGTGTAAAATTTTCTGCGTCAAGCGTGTAACCAATGCTTCATCAGCAAAGGGCGCAGTGTGTAAAAAAACCAAATCAAGATCTGAATCGTAATTCATTTCTCGGCTACCTAACTTGCCATAAACAATGATAGCGAAACGTGACTTTACCCTCATAATGTCAGGATAGCGCGAACATAATCGCAAACACGCCCGCATGTGCACCTCAGCGATTATAACTTCAGCAACATCTGCTAAAAATCGCCCGACACGTAGCGCATCACATTTTCCATATAATTCCGCGCGCGCGGCCAATAACCAACAGGTTAATTTAAATTGGCGCATCACTTCGTCTTGTAGATCCTCTTCAACACAATGAGCCAATCGAGCTTGTAATAACTGCCCTAATTGCCGCAAAGACGGGGGTCGCCAACGTTGATCTTGATCAATAAGCACTTCAAGTAAAAATGGCTGATTAACGATTAATGACGTAATAAAAGGACTATGAGCAAACCAATGCAATAACTCTTGTAGGGCGGGTGGGTTCTCAGACAGCAGTGCCAAATAAGCACTACGACCAACTGTATTTTCTAACAAGCTCAATACCTGTAAGAGCACCGTGTCCGTATCATCCACGCGAGAAAGCTCACTAAGCAACAACACCATAAAACGATCAAGACGCATCCGTGCCGCCTGGGATAGGCGACGACAGCGCGGAGAATGCCGAAAAGCATGAATCATCTGATAGCATCGCTCCGGCTGCTTAAACCCTAGACTATGCAGAAGATTAATTGCCATTGTCTGCTCAACATGGCCCTGCCATAAGCTCGTTAATTGATGAGAAAGCAGCCGTTTTTCATCTTGATAAACATCCTCCTGTCCTAGAATGGCGTGGAATGCATGGCTGATAATGCGTTGGTATTGACTTAACTTGGCCAATAAATCATCCCATTCAAAGTATTCCATCATGAGTCCCACTTGCGCTTTTTTTAGCGCATCTACTGGCAAAGAATGCGTTTGCTGATCATTTTGAAGCTGGAGTGCGTTCTCTAACTTACGTAAAAACAAATAGGCTTGCTGCAGGGTTAAAGCGTGCGCTAATAAGCCCTCTTGCCTTAATGCAGTCATTGCCGTTAATGCATTTTGTGTCTGGATTTGCGGAAGCCTCCCGCCACGAATTAATTGGACGCACTGAACAATAAATTCAACTTCACGAATCCCCCCTCGCCCACGCTTTATGTCATCTAATAGAGGATTTAATTGCACCTCCCTTGCTATCATGGCTTTCATGCTGCGCAATGACTCAATCACACTAAAGTCAACATAACGACGATACACAAATGGCATTATTAAACGGTGATACCAATGATGAGCATCAGCGCTCCCATCTATCGGACGCGCCTTAACCATTGCATAGCGCTCCCAATCGCGCCCCTGCTCTTGGTAATAGGTTTCCATAGCCGCCAAGGTATACACCAACGGCCCACCCTCACCATTAGGCCGAAGGCGCAAATCGACACGAAACACAAAACCATCAACCGTTTTGTTTTGTAATAGCAACACCATTTGCTGTACAACTTTACTAAAAAACTGCTGATTATCAATGGACTCCTCTCCATCCGTAAAACCTGCCGTAGAATAGGCAAAAATTAAATCAATATCTGATGAAAAGTTAAGCTCCCTACCTCCCAATTTTCCCATAGCAAGCACAAAAAGTGCCGCACGCTCACCAGACGCGCCTCGGGGCACGCCATAGCGCTGACTTAGCTGTTGTTCACAATAGTGTTGTGTATGCAATATAAGCACATCCGCACAATCTGACCATGCGGTCATGGTCTCTGCCGTTTGGGCAAGGTTGGCGAGCTCTCGTAAAAATAGGCGTAAAAGGTGTCGATGGCGGAAAGAACGCAACATTTTTGCAAAATTATTAGGAACTGTATTAAGGGGGATCTGATTTACTAATTGTTGATAATCTTGAAGCGCCAGCGGCCACTGGCAATCATCCTCAGTTAGCAATGCGTGTAAGTTCTCGATTTGACGTCCGGCATAATCACTCACATAGAGCATACGCTGCACGGACTGAGACAATGGATGTTTAAGTTCTGAGAAATGTTTAAAAAATAATGGCGCTTTTAAGCGCAAAATATCTGGAATATCCATGGTTTGCACAGTAAAAACATCTACTTTAAACCATCATAAAGAAAATTGTTAGCAAGTCCGCACTATGAAGGCATAAATAAGCATGGAATGGCTATTCATAAATTTGCAATTTAAATAGCGTTGACGGCGGTTGGTTTTGAGATAATTTCGTCAAAACAGCTCTAACCATAGTGTTACAAGCGCAAGCAGCGATAAGTCCAAACACGCCCAGATATTGACCGTTTATTACCCAGTAAGTTATCCTTGAAGCATTTACCATTACCAAACGATTTATTAGCACCTTCAGGATGAATGGGTATAAATCACTTATTGTTTCTGGAGCATTCATGGCAAACCTGTATTTCTGTCGCGGCGCTATTGGTGATGCTGCTTTTTTGAGAGAGCATCAAGAAGAGATTAACACGCTTGTCAATGGCGACTACACACCAGCCGATTTAGAAGTTCTTAAAGGCCACCGAAATATTTTTAGTTACCGACTAAACAAAGCCGGTCGTTTATTGTTCACGATAACGGAAGTAGACGGCGCGCGTTATTTATTGCTGCTTGAGCACCTACCTACGCATAATTATAAGCAAAGCCATTTCTTGCGCGCCGGCGTATTAAAGCACTACCTCATCAAGCACGAGGACGCTATCAAAGACGCAGCCCTAGACTTTGAACGTGCAACAGAGATACCTGACATATTAAAAGAACTGCCCAAGGGCGGCGACGCCCGTATTGCCTTGGATTATTACCACGACAAGTTTATTCAATTAAGCGATGAGCAAAATCAGGCGCTCACGCTTAAGCTGCCCGCTGTTATCAGTGGAGGGGCGGGCTCTGGCAAAAGCTGTGTCGCTATAAGCTTGCTGTCTGAGCAAGTACTGATGCTGCTAAACCAAATCGATGCAACTCCCTGCAAAATGCTCTACGTCAGTGAATCAGCCGCCTTGGTCAATAGCATGAAGGACACCTGGAACAAGCTCCCTCTCGCACAGACGACGGGCAACGTCACCGTGGAATTTAAAACATACGACGAGCTCTTGCTAGAGCAATGCCCTGAATTAAAAGACCACAAAATGATGGGCCGCGATGATTTTGATAAATGGTATTCACATTACACCAAGAAACAACAACAACTCAAAAAAGTCGGGCAACAAAGCATTTGCATGCTCAGCAATGACAAGGCCTATCAGGAATTTAGAATTTGCTCAATCTACACCGAGGAAGACTACTTAAGCTTAGGCGAGAGACAGTCTAGCCTGCCCAAAAATAGCCCCGAGCGCAAAGCGCTGTATGTGGCTTACCAACAATACACAGCCGAACTGAACCTCATAAAAGCAGTCAACCCAGCTTTTTATCCCCTTAAAAAAACGCAAACCTATTTTTTTATTGTCGTTGACGAAGCACAAGACCTCTCCAATCAACAGATTAAAAACCTGCAGTGCATTCCTGAGCCCACGTGCAACATCGCCTATTTCATGGACAGCCACCAAAGCCTCTTCGATGCCGTCTCTAATCGCCCTTACTTGCTCGATGGGTTAACAAAAGACTCAGAACATGCAATGCACCACATCAATTTACCCATTACCTACCGCTGCCCCTTTAAAATAACTGAAGCCACCAACAGCGTCATCAAAACCAAGTATCAATTCACCGGTGGTATTGCCGATAAAAGAGAAGTCTCAGAGATTAAACCCAATACCGCGCTCGGCGCACCAATGGGGCACCTCTTCGTCCTTGACAAAGAGGCATTGCAAAAATGGGATTGGCTCACGACACAATCTCAAGGTGCTCATTTCGCCGTCGTCGCTACCGATGAACACCGAGCCGAGGCAAAGACGTTGTATCCCGAACACCGCGTTTTTTCACCAGAGCAAATCAAAGGCCTCGAGTACGATACCGTTGTCGTCTTTAAACCCTACTCAAACCAGACATTTAAAACACTCCACGCCTCAGTGGACGACAACGCCGTGACAACCCACAATCAACACCGCGCCAAGTCCGGCGACAACGAGCCAACCTTAAGGCCCTGCTTTAATCAAGTCATTACTGCATTTACTCGAGCTAAAAAAACCCTCGTGGTTTATGAAGAAAACGCGCATGATACCGCCAAATTCTTAAAGCCCCTCGAAAGCATTAGGAACAACGAGCCCTTAAAAGCCGCTGAAAACGAACAAAAAACATCCGTGCAAGACTGGGAAAATGAAATCCTCCGCCTCATTGCGCAAAACCAAACAGAACGAGCACTTCTTATCTATGCCACCTGTTTAAAGCCAGGTGCCAATCAAACCGATTTCGACGCTTTTGTCAGAGAACAAAAACAAAAAAATGCACCCGTCGAACCAGTATTTTTAACAAGGCCCACGCATGCAAGCACCCCGCTAACCAAGGCCCCAACAAAACAGCCAGAGACAACCCCGAAAGCCCTTGCTCAACAAGAACAACCAAAACAAAAAAAACCACCCGTCGAACCTGCTTTTTTAAAAAAAACCGCGAAGGCCAACACCATGCCCGCTAAGCCCTCAACGATACAACCAGGCCCGGCCCAGAAGAACCGTATTAAACAAGAAAAACCAAAACAAGAAAATCCGCCCGTCGAACCCACTGATTCAAAAGAACGTGAACAAATAAGCGTGCTACTAAAAGAACTCGAAACAATGAGCGCATGCTCAGCGAAACGACTGAGAGCAATCCTTAATCTCTATGGCGTTAACCGCTGCTTGTTCTTAATCCCCGTCGATTTCAACGGACAGGAATTACCGCTTATTTATCACTTGATAAACGATAGCCAATACTTAAACACATTTACCTCCCTAATGGTTAATGACAAGACTTTATTTGAAAAAATAGATGCAGAGCAATTGCTGGGTTTTGTTGAAAAGCACGCGAGAAAAGAATCCACCGAGTCCAAGGCGAAGCTCTTATTGCTGGTGGAAGTGGTTCGGTCGTATGCGAGCCTAGTGAAAAAAATGTCTGGCGATACTACGCCGGCCTGTGTCGCAGCGATGAAAGGCGAAGCGAAAGGGCTTCACGCGCTTCATTGCTTGGGCGCTGATTTAGATAAAGCTACGGACAATGGTTCCACCCCGACTTTTATCGCAGCCAGCAATAACCATACCGAGGCAATCAAAACACTTAGCAAATTAAAAGCCAATTTAAATCAAGCCGCAGACGACGGCTCCACCCCGACTTTTATCGCGGCGCAAAAAGGCCATGCCGAGGCAATCAAAACACTTGGCAAATTGGGAGCCAATTTTGATTCACCCCGTAAAAATGGCGCCACCCCGGTTTGTATAGCGACTCTAAAAGGACATATTGATACACTTCGAACACTTGTAGAGTTAGGCGCTAATTTAAATGAAGCCGCAGACGACGGGACAACCCCGGCTTATATAGCAGCTGAAAATGGCCATATTGCAGCCCTTGAATTACTTGCACAACATGGCGCCAAATTAAATCAAGCCAAAAACGATGGCGCTACCCCAGCTCATATAGCAGCGAAAAATGGCAATATCGCAGTGCTTAAAACACTTATACTATTAGGCGCTGATTTAAATCAAGCCATGAAGGATGGTATCACCCCCGCTTTTATAGCAGCGCAAAATGGCCATATCGAAGTGCTTAAATTAC
>CAXNER010000032.1:0-7941 GCA_964201315.1 Legionellaceae bacterium | reverse complement strand
AAAACATCGATTACCAGCCTCCATGTGAAACACAGGAATTTTTCTACGCTTAGCTGAAATTACCGCAAGGCATGTGTTGGTATCACCATATAACATCAACGCGTCTGGTTTGAATTGCTCAAACACATCATCTGACTTAGCAATCACATCAGCTATCGATTGTGCCACTGAATCCCTTGAAATATTGAGAAAAACATCTGGTTTTCTAATACCCAAATCATCAAAAAAAACCTGATTTAATTCATAATCATAATTTTGACCTGAATGCACCAACAGATGCTCAACGTGACTATCAAGCTCCGCAATAACACGACTCATTTTAATTAACTCAGGCCGTGTTCCCACTAATGTCATTACTTTAAGCATCAAATGCCTCCTGAATAAAATCTAATTTTAAAAGTAATTCCTTTATTTCATTTATATCTAACTGTTGCGTATTATGAGACGTATAATCATCTATTTTAGAAAGCCGCTCTTCACCTTCAACAAAATATTTTTTGTAATTTAGATCTCTGTTATCAGCAACAATTCGATAATACCTACCCATGTCTTCGGCTTTTGCCATTTCTTCCCTTGATACCAAAGACTCATACAATTTTTCTCCATGGCGTGTTCCAATTATTTTAATCTTTTGTTTACTATCAAATAGTTCAAGCATGGCCTGGCCAAGGTTACCCACCGTTGATGCAGAAGATTTTTGCACAAAAATATCACCCGGCTCTGCATATTGAAACGCATGTAACACTAAATCCACCGAATCTTCAAGAGACATAAGAAAACGAGTCATCAGGGGATCTGTAATTGTAATTTCTTGTTTATTTTTGATTTGTTTTACAAAAAGTGGAATAACAGACCCTCTCGATGCCATAACATTGCCATACCGAGTTGCACAAATAACAGACTTATTTTGAGCAGAAACTATACGCGATTTTGCAACAACAATTTTCTCAGCCATCGCTTTTGAAATACCCATAGCATTGATTGGATACACCGCTTTATCTGTGCTTAAAACAACAATACGTTGAACACTATTAGCAATACCCGCATTAAGTACATTTTCAGTACCTAATACATTCGTACGAACAGCTTCCATGGGGTAAAACTCACAGGAGGGTACTTGCTTAAGCGCTGCCGCATGAAAAACAAAATCAACACCGCTCATAGCCTCATTCAAAGTAGATAAATCACGCACATCACCGATATAATATTTTATTTTTTCATTATTCAGCTCTAACCGCATATCTTCTTGTTTTTTTTCATCACGGCTAAAAATTCGTATTTCTCTTACATTAGAATTTAAGAACCGTTTGAGTACCGCGTGACCAAAAGAACCTGTACCACCAGTAATCAACAGAACTTTGTCATTAAACATTTACACGGCTCCAACAAATTGTCTTGATTGATACAGCTTTTCTATAAGGATAGGCCATTGGGCAGGTAAATAACCTGTCTGCTCGTTAAATCTGCCAGCACACAGCGAACGATCAATACAAACTGCTTCATCAGGTTCAATATTAATTTTTTTATTGTACCTCTCGGCAATTAATTGCAATAAATCATACTTACTAATGGGTTTAGCTGCAACGTGATATAGACCCGATAATTTTTCATTAGATAACACATAATCTCGAATAACACTAGCGAGCTCAAACGTTGGAATCCCTGAGTAAATAGCATTCACGTAGCCTTTTACAGAATCTTTTTGTGATAAAAACCAATCAAGTAACGCATATTGAGTAGTTAACTCATGTCCAATCGTTGACGTTCGAATGGTGACAACATGCGATAACTGACATATCTCACCAATAAATTTAGATTTACCATATAAATCCTCTGCGTCAGACATATCCGATTCTACATAGTTGCCCTTTTTTCCTGAAAATACACAATCGGTACTTATTTGAATTAACCGAGCATTCGATATTGAGCAAATTTGGGCCAATTGATGTGGGAAAATTGCATTAATAGGTAATACGGCTATTGGATCATTTGCTGTAATTAGTTGTTTAATTAGCCCAGTACCATTAATAACAACTTCTGGTCTAACCTTCTCAAAAACACGTATTAAATTATCTTGATTAAGTACATCAACACCAGTAATCAATTTAGCATGAGAATACTCTGTGAAATAAGACAATGCATGTTCGCTCCGTAGAGTGCCCCATACATCATATAACCTATTATCTTGAAGGGTACGCCAAGTGGCATGTCCAATTGTACCAGTAACACCTAAGACTAAAATTCTCACTTCGAATCCCTTTTTATATTAATGCTTTTCTCAAGAATCTCAATTAAACGCAAGCTTTGACGTTCCATTTCAAAATGTTTAAGAAAATAAGCACGACCTGACTCACCAAGTTTATTACGCATAGCAATTGGCATACGGTAAAGCCGCTCTATATTTTTAGCCAATGCTGCAGCATCCTCCGCGGGGCTTACGAATCCCGCACCTGCTAAATCTATCACTTGAGCTCCTTCACCATCAAGCGCCGCAATCACCGGGCGGCCAGCAGCCAGATAAGCTTGAATTTTACAGGGGATAGTGTAGGTTAAAATTTCATTTTGTTTAAGCGAAACAAGCAACCCAGCGGCACGAGAAAAGATACTTGGCATGGTTGAGGAGGGAAGGCGACCCACCAACACCAGATTATTCAGCCCTTTTAAAGCTATTTGTTGCTCAACCCAGCCGCTCATGCTCCCACTTCCAATTAATATTATTTTACAGCCAGACAAATGTGTTAACCGCTCAGAGGCCTTCAGTAACGTCTCAATGGACTGGGCTGTTCCAAGGTTTCCCGCAAAAACAAGACAAAAATTGCGTTCAAGTTCCAATAATAAGTCTCTCGGGATGAGTGCGTCATTGTCATGATCAGAAATAATTTCTAGATATGAATTAGGGTAATATACTATTTTTTCTTCACTAGCATATTTTGAAACGACTTTCCTGAATGATTGTGATTGTACTAACAGCATATCAGTAAACATATAAATCCAACGAACTAATCTTCCCATCAGATGAAGTACAAAACGATTTGTTATAAAACCCGTTGCGCTTAAGCTTTCAGGCCAGAGATCTTGGATCCAAACTGCAAGAGGAATTTTAAGTTGTTTTTTTAATAAAATAGCTGGAATCACAGAAGTAATAGGCGAAAGTCCTATAGCAAGAATTACATCATAAGTCTCACCTTTAACTGCCCTTGGAAAATATCGAAGTCCATTTATTACAAATGAAAGATAATTAAAAGCAAGATTTTTGCCCCCGCCTCCCCGGCGAGGGCGTAGAGGAGCTCGAAAAATATTTACACCAGGAACAAACGTTTCTGAACTACACCCTCTTTCTTGATACCCTGCAAAAATTTGACCATCAGGGTAATTAGGTTTACCTGTTAATACCCTAACGTAATTTCCCTGATGCGATAGGGTTTTAACCAACTCATTGATGATAAATGATTCTGGCCAAAAATATTGAGACACTATCAGTACTCTCATGAATATTTAATCATCTAATTTCACAAAAAAAAGAAACCCAAATAAAGCTAAATATCCACTCGATAGCATGGTGGGGATTAAGCCACCAATGAATAAACTCATAGACAACAAAATAGACATCGATGCCAGAGCTATATCAGTAGATCGCCTTAAAACAGCGAACATATAACCCACCAAAACTGAAGACAATAAAACGCCTAACCAACCAAAATTAACAAATTGCTCAATAATAAAGACTGAGTTTGCAGACGCGGTACCGGAACCATCTGTCCCCCACTCTGAATTAAATGTTTCACGTTCAAACTCAACGTGTTGAGCGTGAAATAAACGAGAGATAAATGTGCTGGTGCGACCATAAAACAAATTATCCTTATATTTTTCTTCAAAAAGCGCTAAAGAATCTCTCGCTGTAAAAACAGGAACAGCAATCATTCGCCACAGAATAAAATTAAAACGCCCATTATTAGCGCACACTGTATAGCCAGCCGAATAAAAACTACCACATTTCAACTCTTCAACTTTCCTATTCAGCTTCGCATCCCAGGAACTAGAACTAGAACTAGAACCAAAACCAGAAATAACTGTATTTGTAAAAATAACCAACGGAATAGAAATTACGGCAAGAAGAAGATACTTTTTATTGTACGATCTGTGAATAAATGTAGAGCAGTAAGAGATAAAAGGCAAAACAAATTTTAAAAAAAAGGCTTTCTCAAGCAATAAAAAAGAATAAAAATAGGGAATGGCAATAACATACCAGCTGAATGAATATTCACGAACGAAACTTACCAATATAATGTAAGGTAAAAAAGACGCCGTTAAAACAGCATTAGCATATACAAACAACCGTTCCATGCCTACTCTTGCTTTAAGAAAATGTGCTCTTGACAGCGCTATTTCATAAACATCTCTATTTTTAAGGGCAAAAAACAAAGGCACATTATCAGAAGTAGTAATAACTAATACTAAAAATATTATAAAAACAAAGAAGATAAAGCTAATGAATTTTTTTGTACTAATATTAACCAAATGAACTGGTTTTATATACAACAGTCTAGACAATACAATATATCCAAACAGTAATCCTATTGCAGCTACGATTGATATCTTCGCTAATAACAACATAAAGTGGTCAGGGGCACAACAATAGACTAATAAGGGAGTAAACATATAATACGTCACAAAAAACATAAAAAATATAATTGGTTGAGCGCGATAGGATAATAATTTATAAAACATGATTATTCACGCCTCAATTTAATAGATATTTCTTTTTGAATTTCAGACAGCAAATAAATTGCCTGATTTTTTCTTCTAAATTTAGCAAGATAATCTTGGTTTACTTGTATTTTTTTAGCGCCATCACTAACAAGTGATAACAAACGAGTCTCTATTTTATGAATATCTTCATTATAAATATCACCTACATTAGCTTGACGAATCATATCTGCTACAACCATATCATCAGATACACCAACCGCCATAATTTCTGTTCCTGAAACTAAATATTCAAAAATTTTACCACTAACCACGCCAGTTATACTTGCTCCATCTTTAATTTTTCTTGCCCCCAAGAACAATAGAAGATCTGCCCCTTGCTGGGCTCTAATTGAGTCCAAGCGTGAAACCACTCCTTTTAACTCGACAATACCAGAAGCAATAAGACTTATAAAATTTCTTGTATTTTTTATCGCGCTTGCATCACCATAAAAATATATTTTTAAAGCACCTACATTCAATCTACCACTACTAAATAAATTGAATGCAGCTTCGAATAATGGCTCTGGATTTTGTAACCCAGTTAGTACAGTTCCAGTATAAACAATTGTTCTATACTTTGTTTCAGCCGACTTGACGATGAGAGGATTCGAGGATTCCAAATCCTCGAATCCATTAGGTACAATCAACAATTTCTTTCTACCATGTAGCTCCATCAGATGATTACCCAAATGCTGGTTAATAGTTACCAACATATCAGCTTTTTTAACTATAAATTTTTCATGCCATCGCTCCAAAGCTCTAACTAAAATATTACCAGGAAAGATTGGATTGCCAGACCACAAATCCCGATAATCTGCCACCCAGTAAATTTTAGGGCAACGTTTTTTAACAACAGCACCGACGGAATGCGCTGTGTATGATGGAACACTCGTAAAAATAAAGCATGAATTTCTATCACGAGCAATTTTTTGTGCATGGACAGCAGCAGAAGGCCACCATAAAATACGAAGGTCAAGATAATTAGCAAAAAAATATTTCTTAGTAAAATAAAAAATATTTTTAATAATTTTTCCTAACCGACCTGAGATATTACTATGAGACTGGGGTGTTTTTTTATTTTTTTTAAGTGAAATAACAGGAGGAACCTGGTGAACTATTAATCCAGGTTTGTTTTTCAAATAAACTGGCAAATCTGCTGCGTAAGGCATTGTGACAACATCAACTGAATGACCTAGATCTAACCAATGGCGAGTCATAGAATTGACCCGGTTAACACCGCAACTTGTTTCTGGCCCAAAGTAACTACACACCAAAATTATATTCATAATAACATCTCAACAATCCTATTTGCTGCATTTCCACCACCATAAAGCTCATATTTATCAACTATTCGCTTACACTGCATTTCTTGTACAGCTGAGACAATTTCAACCTTATCGGGGCCAGCAAGCTTATTAACTCCTAGATCAACAAGCTCAACCCATTCAGTTTGATCACGTATAGTCACACAGGGCTTATTAAAGAAAAAGGCTTCTTTTTGTAACCCACCACTATCAGTAACAACCATTCCACATTCTTTCAATAACCATACCATTTTTAAATAACCAACTGGATCAATCAACGTCAATTTACTTAGATCGCAGGGAACTGTTGTAATAATTTTTCGAGTACGTGGATGGAGTGGTAAAATCACTTGTGTGTTTTCAGCGATTGTATTCAGTGCGCTACAAATACTTATCAAACGCGCAATATCGTTAGTATTCTCTGCCCGATGGATTGTGCACAAAATAAAACCGTTTCTATAAACCAATCCTGGAATATTTTGAGCTTTATCGTGATAAAACAACGCGGCGTCCTGCATCACATCGCCAACTTGCGCCACTTTTCGTCCCTCAATCCCCTCGCTCTTAAGATTTTTAGTTGCGTTATTAGTAGGAGTAAAAAGTAAATTGCTAGTGTGATCTGTAATAATACGATTAATTTCTTCAGGCATTAGCCGATTAAAAGAACGTAAACCCGCTTCTACATGTGCAATTGGAATATGCAGCTTCGCTGCAGCTATAGCTCCAGCTAATGTAGAATCAGTATCACCATACACTAATAGCCAATCTGGTTTTTCTTTCATCAAAACCTGTTCAATACCCTCGATCATTCTCCCTGTATTTTGTCCGTGAGAACCACCACCAATACCTAGATTATAATCTGGTCTTGGAATGTCCAATTCATCAAAAAAAACATCACTCATATTGACATCGTAATGCTGCCCCGTATGAATAATACTCTCAGTAACATTTGAACATAATGCAATAATTCTAGATACAGCCGCAGCCTTGATGAATTGTGGTCGAGCACCTACAACTGTACATAATTTCATGGCTATCTCTTATGTTTTAATAATAAGATCTAAACTAACGGCGCAGTTAGGATCGAAACTAGATTTTCTATATGCCTAACATAAACATCACTTGTTTTTCCACACTTAGCAAAAGCTGAGCCATCAGGATTCCCCTTAAAACTAAGCCGTTCACCAAAGCGGCTCATCCACCCTATCTGACGAGCTGGTACACCAACCATTAATGCGTAGGCAGGCACATCCCTGTTTACAACAGCACCGGCAGCAACAAAAGCATACTCACCGATAATAACTCCGCAAACAATGGTACAATTCGCACCTAAAGTAGCCCCTTGTTTAACTAACGTGTCACGATACTCATCTTTGCGTGATACAGCCGAGCGCGGGTTATAAACATTGGTGAATACCATACTGGGGCCACAAAACACGTCATCTTCTATCGTGACATTATCGTATACAGATACATTATTTTGGATTTTTACATTATTTCCGATTACAACTTTATTACCCACAAATACATTTTGGCCAAGACTACACCGTTCACCAATGTGCGCGCCGCTACTAACATGCACCCAATGCCAAATATGTGTGCCAGCGCCAATTTTTGCACCTTGATCAACAATGGCAGTTTCATGCGCCTGATACAACATGCTCACAACTCCAAGGGCAAATGAATGGTTATGTTATCGCGTGCCGAGCGGTATGCTGCAATTAACAACTCTAATGACGCCAAACCTTCGCGCCCGTCGACCATCGGTATGGCAGCACCTTGTAAGCTATTAATTACATTATCGTAATAGAGAGGGTGACCAAAACCATACACAGATGTTGTTTGGTAGTTTGCTGTCTTAATCTGCTCATCATCTTCATGAAGATCA